>SUVK01000023.1 GCA_015062055.1 Akkermansiaceae bacterium | reverse complement strand
TCGCCTACATCCTCTGCGGGTGGCTCAACATCGCCTACATCCTCTGCGGGTGGCTCAACCTCGCCCACATCCTCCGAGGGTGGCTCAACATCGCCCACATCCTCTGCGGGTGGCTCAACCTCGCCTACATCCTCTGCGGGTGGCTCAACCTCGCCTACATCCTCTGCGGGTGGCTCAACATCGCCTACATCCTCTGCGGGTGGCTCAACATCACCCGCATCCTCTGCGGGTGGCTCAACATCACCCGCATCCTCTGCGGGTGGCTCAACCTCGCCCACATCCTCTGCGGGTGGCTCAACCTCGCCTACATCCTCTGCGGGTGGCTCAACATCGCCCACATCCTCCGGGGGTGGCTCGACATCGCCTACATCCTCCGGGGATGGCTCAACATCGCCCACATCCTCTGCGGGTGGCTCAACATCGCCCACAACCTCCGGGGGTGGCTCGACATCGCCCACATCCTCCGGGGGCGGTTCCATTTCAAAAGAAGCGTCAGCCGCACTATCACACGTATCATTCATAGGTTCCGAAAAATCGCAACCACCTGAATCACAAGCAGAATCGCATCCGGAATCGCCACCTTCACATCCACACATAATTATAAATTGGTATAATGTTAGAACATTAAATATTGCTCAAGAATTTAGCGTAATAATCATCGCTGAAATTAAAGGCTGTTTCGTACTTCAAATGGCGTACCAAATGCACTCTAATACAGGCTTTCAATTCCGGCGTTAACGCCTCACCATTTAATTCCATATTAATATTATTGGAGAATTTAGTCATTAAATCCGTAAATTTTTGTTTATCAGAGCAGCCTTGCCCAATATATTTGACAAAAATTCTACGTGCGATATCGCGGCCCAAAATGCGATTAGTCAGTAAACAAGTTTTCTGACAATACGGTGCACACGCGCATTCCGGATAAGGGCGCAATTTATCTTGCTTATCATTCCAATAAGTCGACAAATCTCGAATAGACTCATCCCTCAACGAAATACTGATTTTATTTTCGAGACGATAATCCGGTGTTATGATTTCTTCAGCCTCTTCCAATCTGTTAAAGAAGAGAAAGGCCTCACCGGGCTTCAACTTAGCCAAACGATTCACCTGAACATCGGTCATATTTGTTGCATCGGCCAAGATTTGCTTATCATTACCTTCTACGAGACGGAATGCTACCTTGATATCGGTAAGAGCAACAATATCCAACCCAACTTTTCGCGGAGATTGATCAGCAATGGCCAAGCCGACTCCATAAGAGCGAATCTCAGCCAACATACGTTTCACCAAAGATTGAGCAATGGCCGTGGGATTGGCAGCCCCCTCTCCTGAGCTTTGAGTAGCATCCAACAAAACGTGTGCTTCCTCCAACAAGATAAAGTTCTTCAAGCCACCTTTGCCCGTATAATTAGCATTCACATATGAAAGGATAGAGAGTAACAACAAGGCAATGATGAGTGCCTTCTGCTCCGCATTTTCAATAGCAGCCAATTCGATAATGGTAGGTTTGCTGAGTATGTCTTCTATCGGTATAGAATAATAATTATCGAAAAGGTTGATAAGTGATTTCAGACGCACAACACCTGCCCTACCGATATTTCGGGCATCGCCCGTATAACCGATTGCCTCAAATGTTTCTGTAAAGCATTTTAAAAAATCGGAAATATTAAAAATCTTTCCTTTGTCGGCAGATGTGTAGGTATCCAACCAGCGGAAATCTGAATAACAATTGTTAACAGCTTCCTCAAAAATCTTATCTAACGGGGTAGACATGGTAACACCTGCGGCAAATGCTGTTTTGAGCGTAGATTTATACGCTTCGAGCTTAACACCGGTAGGCGGAACAAACGGATTATAGACAAAGGGAGAGATAAAATTCTTACCCGGGGTAAAAATTTGCAAATCGGGAATACTCTCGACCAGAGCTCGATACTCATTCTTAGCCGGTTCAATCACCAAGAACGGGATACCATGCTTCTTCCAAAGGCGGTCTAACAAACCTACGGAGAAAGTGGTTTTACCGGAGCCCGGAGTGCCGACAATAAGCATATGTTTGGCTAAATCTTTGAGATTCAAGCCAATGGTATCATCTGCGACAGAGGATTTGAGTACACCTAAACTGATATCACCCGAATTAATAAGGTTATCAGAATAAGTCTTGCTGGTTATACCGGTTTCATTAATCACAAATCCGGCCTGAATCTTCTTACCGGCGATGGGCAGTCTGAAAAACTGCGCGGCCTCCGGCGATGTTATGATGTAAGGGAAACGATATAATGCACCGGATATTACCCTAGATTGCCATATACGTTGGTCGCGGTCGCTCTTCTGCAAAATACCAGAAACAGTCCACGGCAGCGAATAAAAACGTTCACGACGTTCCATTAATTTACAGTCTGTCAATGGAACGAACTTCAGATCCACAGGATTGTTACTATCGGTATTGAGCTGACTCATAACACGAGTTGCCACACTGATGGCAGAACGTTCTTCGCCCCATACCAAGATATTATAGAGAAATAACGGTTTATTCTTGTTATCAGAGTAATACTTATAGAGGTTGGTAACTTTCTCCGCAGCAGCAATGGCAATGAGGCCCATGGCACCATTATTAACACCATTATTCAACGTGCTGGCAGCCTGATAAATTCTGGATAATTCTGCTCGCTCATGCTCTTGATAAAAAGTCGGTATCAGCTGGAATGAAACAGCGCATTCGGGATGAGAAATGAGAATACCTACCAAACGGCTCAAATCAAGATAGTTTGTCGAGAACCTATCATAAGACAAACATGAAGAGAGATACTGATTTGTTAGGTTCTCTACTCGCTCCTCCTTAACAACGGCTCTGCAATGTTTGTCCGCAATTTTAGCAAAAACGGGCAACAAATCAGCAACACTGCTGATTTGATATTCATACTTACCACTTTCGAAGGTAGCGCGCAACAAACTTTCGAGTGAGCTCAGCAAGTTCTCCAGCAACTGCACGTTCCTGGAAACGAAACGCAAAATAATATAGATGCTAATAGAAGCCTTGAAAGGCTGATTAACAACAGGTTCTGTGACCCATAAGGATTCAATCGCAATATCGGGAGGGGTACCCGTTCTAATACCTATTTCTTTATACTGCTGGTACACCTCGGTCAAAAGATTAGACATATCGCCGGCGTAATTTGAAATGACCTTTTCTTGCTCAGAAGAAGACAAGTCATCCGTCAGAACGGAAATATGCGGTATGCTTTTTATTTTGAAAACCTTGGCACCAATCGATTCTCCACTGCTAATCAGCGTTTTTTCCATATGCTTGAGAATAAATAAAAAAAGGAGTAATGAAGACTTAACGAGCCATTACTCCTTTCTTTATATTTTAATTAATGTTCAGATTAAGACAAAGCAGCGGCTGCTTGGGCTCGAATTAGACGAGATTCATCCAATCTGGCTTTGATCTTTCTCTTCATGATGAAGTTGACAATCAACTTGGCAATAAACCAAATAATAAGGGATACTACAGCAACTCCTTCATTTAAGAAGAAGAGCAAAGCGCAAAGAATCCAAGCGAGTCCGACGAGCTTCATAATGCGCTCTTTACCACGCACAAAGTTAACCTCTTCCTGGTCGATCGGATATGTATACGAGTCATACTTACCAACACCATCGAGCATGTAGTGGTAGCGATTCTGGTTATAGGTATAGTAAACGAACCAGAACGGAGCCAAGATGTACTCACCCTTTGTCGCAAGAGTATAGCTGCTCTGGCAATGGAAATCGCGGGCCTCCTGATTACGAAGCTGGAAGATAGCAGCGCGCTCCGCAGCTGCATTAACCATGGAGGTACCGTGACGTTGCCATACCAATACACTATCGGCGTTACGGGGAATCGTGATGAGCTTGTCGTCCTCGTCGCTGAGCATATCGGCATCAAAAGCCTTGGAAAGCATCACCTCGTAGGGGAATTGGTAGGTAAATCGCCGCAGTTCATCGGGGAGGTCTTCACTATCTTCGTTGGCCAAGCAAAGGAATGCGAAGTTACCGGAGGCATTACCATTTTGGGGTCTCCATTTCTTCACCTTCTTATTTTTGATATCAACAGTGTCCGAGAAAATATTCTTGTTTACAGACACAGTCTCATCCATGTAAGAGGTTTCACAGCTCCAAGAAGCTTGGAAAGACCCCTCGAAGAGATACATGGGGAGGTAGGCGCGGAATACATTATCTGTGCTGATGGCAGAGAAAATGTCTCTGGGCACGTAATCTCTGTTCACAAGAGCATTAATCAAGGACTGCTCGAAGTTCTTCTCATTTGTGGTGAAGGGGATGATGCGCTCGGGGCGAGACTCCTGTTTGGCAACATACTCGGGGTTTCTGATAGCAGCACCGCAGCGGGGGCAAGTAATTGTGGACTTAAATGAGCTAAATGTCGTGAGCGGCTTATTACATGCCGGACACTTAACCAGCTGGAGAGTCATTACTTCTGACATAGTAGTATTGTATTTTTGGGGTTATGATTAGTGAGAATATTTTAAGAGGTCTCTTCTTTCCTCAATCAAAGCGAGCAAGTCTTCGGCGTGAGCAATAGCGGAATCCGCGTCTTTACTAAGCATAGATTGACGCAAGGAGGAAAGGGTTTGCATGATACTTTGGTCAACCTGCTCGGTGCCGGCAGTTTGACGAGAGGGGGAAGCCTCCATTTTATCATGGCAAGTATTAACAAGTTTGGCAAGGGTCGGATTGAAAGATGCACGGGGCACCAACTTCTTAACCTCCATGCACGCAGAGCGGTATACTTGAATATCGGCTTCGCGTTTCTGCATTTGCTGACCGGTTATCTGGTTTGCTTTGGCCACGCCCAAAATAAAGAACATGAAAATGCCGCATACAATTACCTGCACACACAGAGCCCATGTTACTGACTCCATGCTCAAGAAGATAAAGAGTACACCTACAATGAACTCAATTATAAAATAATTCAGACACATTCCATAGATAGGCCCCGAAAGGTAATAATTGCTTTCGTGCTTGGTACCAAGCATACGAGGCAACAGCCAAATCCCTAAATAAGCAAAATGGATAAATCCATATGATATCCATACAGATTGGGGATGCTCAGTTCCTCCTAAGAAGAAGAACAGAAAGTTAAACACTGCAAGAAACAGCAGCGCAAACAGCATTGAAGTCATAGCGTTTTTCATAGTTTTTATCAAAATTAAATTACATTCTGCTCATAATCTCTCGTTTCTTGGCATCATACTCAGCTTGAGTAATCAAATCGGCTTCCAACATCCGTTTGAGTTTAGCAAGAACGGCAACCGGGTCTTCTTGAACAGGTGCTACAGATTGACCAAAAGGCGTGGATGCTCCGGCATCTCCGGCGGGCGCAAATCTGCTCTCTCCTCCGAATTGAGAGGTCGATGGCTGTACAGACTGAGTTGCACGGCCGAACACATTAGAAGCAATATCAGCAAAAGCTCCACCGGCAGCCATGCCCATACCTATACCTGCACCGGCAGCAGCAACACCACCGGCTCCCGGATTAGAAGCCAACTCGTGCAGCAACTCCATACCTTTCAGGGTGTGATACATATTACCCATCTGATTAAATTCCGCTTGTAAGCCCATGCCCTGGAGGCGGCGCTCGCGAACCTTGCCTTCATAAAGTTGGCGCTGAGCTTCATCTACTTCGAGGCTGATGGTGTAATCAACTAAGGTCAGGCCGTAGGGGGAGAGTATTTCTTGAATACCCGGCATACAATCGCGGGCGATTTGCTTCTTGCGCTTGGAAACCTCCATGCAGTTTGTCCCGGTATCTTCAAGCACACGGGATACAATATCTGCAATATCTTGGTAGATACGCTCAAACAATTTAATTTTGAGCATATCTGTTGTGTAACTCTCATTATCGCGCAGGCATTTTACGGCAAACAAGGCAGAGTCTGAAACCTTGAGCACATAGACACCGCCGCCGCGAAGCTGTGCACCCGGTCCGATAATCGGGCATGTATAGCCAATGGGATCTGTAGTACCCCACTCTATCTCGAACTCTTCTGTAGATACAAAGTAGACGCGACAGGGGAAATATGTCTCACCACCGGAAAAAGCCTCACGCAGTCTTCTGATAAATGCGATATTCTGCGTATGCAAGGTACACTCTGTACCGGCCGGGAAAACAGCCCACTCGCTGGCGCCGTTTTCAAAAATGGCTTCTTCACCTTTACGAACAAGCAACTTCGAGCGCGTATTAAAGTCCGTTCGCGGGTCGCGCCATGCTATCAACCCTCGCCCGGTGTTGCCCCCATTGTTCTGAATCACGTCAAGAAACGGTTGATCTTGACGGTTTGCTGTACTTGCTGCGGATCTTCCAAAAAGTCCCATAAAGCTTTATTGTTTGATAGATTATTAATAAATTGGCGCACTCGTCTATAATACTCAATGAGTGCCGATGCATATAATCTACACAATTTTTAACCGGATTGCAAGCATTAAATTAAAAAATATTAATTTTTATCAAAAATAAACTTACATCCACTAAATCTGTAGGAATATAGGCATTAACATTCCATGAGAGAATTTTGCTACACGAAACGCCCTTAATTTTCCAAGAGCGATACTAACATTTTCTGCTACGTAAAACAAGCAGAAAAGTCACCGTTCGAGAAAAACGGTGACTTTTCAAATGAGATTTTATTGCGAAACGCAATTACTTCTGCTCTTCGGCAGGAGTCTCCTCGGCAGCGGCGGGTGTTTCTTCCACTTCAGCGGGGGTCTCAGCAACCTCCTCAGCGGCAGGGGCGGCAACCTCGGGGGAGGAAGCGGTGCCGGTGGTTACGGAGGGAGCAACGGGAGCCGTAAGCTGGGGCAGGTCGATAATCTCGATAAGAGCCATGGGGGCGCTATCGGTCATGCGCTGGCCGAGCTTAACGATGCGGCAGTAACCGCCCTGGCGGTCCTTGCAAGCGTCGGCAACAACACCGAACAACTTGGTAACAACAGCCGGCTGGGGCAGAGTGGCAAGAGCCTGACGACGAGCGTGCAGGGAGCCATTCTTAGCAAGGGTGATGAGCTTCTCCACGTAGGGGCGCAGGGCTTTCGCCTTGGCCAAGGTGGTGGTGATGCGACCGTGGGTGATGAGGCTGCAAGCTTGGTTGGCAAGCAGAGCCTTACGGTGGGAGGCTGTGCGCTGAAGCTTAGCCTTTTTTACTCCGTGTCTCATAGTTCTTTAATTAGTGTATTGAGTTAATAGTGAAATATTGTAATATGGTGGGCAAGTGGTCTTTACTCATCGTCCTCATCGTCCAAACCATAGGCGGCGATGTTGTGAGAGATAAGAGCCTGGAGGTCAGAAGCGCGGGGCTCGTCGTTCTCGCGGATGCGGGAGGGGGCACTGGGAGTTGCGAGGAGCTTGGAGTCAATCTGCATACCCAAGGAAAGACCGTACTGTACGAGCTTGTCCTTAATCTCATTGAGGGATTTCTTACCGAAGTTGCGGTACTTGAGCATTTCTGCCTCGGTCTTCATAGCGAGCTGACCAACGGTAGTGATGTTGGCGTTGTTGAGGCAGTTAGCGGCGCGTACGGAGAGCTCAATCTCGTTAACACTCATGTTAAGCAACTTGCGGAGCTGAGCAGTGTTGGCATCTTGATCGGCACCGGAGGCCTTGTCGAAGGAGACGCGGCGGCTGTCGCTCTCTACGAACACATCCAAATGGTGGCGCATGATGCTGGCGGCCTGCAGCATGGCATCTGTGGGGCTGATGCGGCCGTCGGTCCAAATATCGAGCACAAGCTTGTCGAATTCGGTCATCTGGCCTACACGGGCGTTGTCCACAGCGTACTTCACGCGGGTAACGGGGGAGAAGATGGAGTCGATGGGGATTACGCCGATGGGGCGATCCTTGTCGTTGTTATCTTCGGCGGTGTAGAAACCACGGCCAACATTTACCTCGAAATCGCAGTCAAAGATGGTGCTTTGATCGAGGTGGCAGATAACCTGGTCTTTGTTAACGACGGAGTAGATGTGGTCCTCCTGGATATCACCGGCGGTCACAACACCCTGCTTGGTAACACGGAGCGAAAGAGTACGGGGCTCTTTACCGTGGTGGGCAAATTTGATTTTCTTGAGGTTGAGAATAATCTCGGTTACGTCTTCTACCACGCCGGGCAAAGAAGTAAACTCGTGCTGGGCACCGGCGATGCGTACGCTGGTGATAGCTGCACCCTCAAGAGAGCTGAGAAGCACGCGGCGCAGGGAGTTACCCAAAGTGTGGCCGAATCCGGTTTCAATGGGCTCGGCAATAAAGGTAACATGGTTCGGGTCTTCCGGGTCCTCAATGCGCTTGAGTGTGTTCGGAATCTCGAAATGGGCCAATTGGATGACCTCCTGCTCGTTGTTCTGTTCGTCTAACATAATATTTTGTATGGGTGACCGGGTTTCCCCCCATGCGAGCTAAGCTTCCGTAGAAATGGAGGACCAACGGTCGATTTTGATTAACTCGCGCGGGGCAAAGATACACGTTCTGAATGACTTTTGCAAGCCTTTTTTTGATTTTTGACACATTTTCTTCCGGTTTTGCGCTATATCGGTATTTTTATTTTAATTTTTTATTTTTACAGAATCGAACTTGTAAAACAGAGCTCGGTATGATAACATGCAGTATATGCAAAGCGTTATCTCTTCAGCAGCGACCCCGCAAACACAAAAGATAGGGAAAGAATGGTACGGCAACGCCGTAGAGCCACCGTATGTGTACTGTTTTACACATTCAGCAGATGGGCTTGAGTTCATAGCAGCCCGCAAAGCAATGGCACAGGTGCACCCGGAAGGCAAATGCGGGTGTTTTCAACCCGAGCTGTGGCGCCACGATGCAGCAGAGTTTTTCATTACAACTCCTGCAGGTGATAAATACATGGAGTTTAACTTGGCCCCTAATGGTGCGTGGTGGGCAGCGGTATTCTGCGCGCCTCGACAAATTGCCCCGGGGTATGAGGATTGGCAACCCAAGGGGATATTAGCCACCGGCAGCAATACAGAGGATGGCTGGAGCTGCCGCGCCCTTATCCCCACTGCGGTGTTAAAAGAGGTAGGTATCTCTCTTGATGATTGCAAACTGACTGCGGCAGCCATTCTGAACTCGCCCGAGCAGATATTCCTCACCACCGCCCTACCCTGCAACACACAGCCCGATTTTCACCGCCCCGACCTGTGGGAAAAAGCTTGTTATCGTTAACCGGTGGCGCATTTTACCACCTTGCATGACGATAAAAATGCCGCTATAGATTCCTCTGTAGCGGCTGAATTACATTTACCGAATTGCTTCGGGGAATTTTCGTGGTGACATATCGGTAGGACGACCTTGCCACGCCTTTATTTACGACGGCGGCGCGCTGTCAATGCGGCCAGTGCCAACAGGCTCAAGGTCGCCGTGGTCGGCTCAGGAATGGTGGCATTTACACTCCCGTTATTATATGTCAATTGCATAGTGGTTTCGTTTTTACCTTCATAATCAGACACGATGACAGTCAGATTATTCAGGTTATCGGCGAGGCTCCCCACATTTTTAAACAGAGTATAACTATCTGAGAGTTCATCTACAGATGTCACGAGCAACTTAATGACGGCACCATCTTCAACGGTCAAAATATTGCCCCCGAGATCAATCCCCGTTCCTTCATTAAAAATGACGCTACCCCCCTCAAGGGTAAGATTACCGGTGCTGAAGTTTCCACGTACGTTAAGGGTACCATCTTCCATGGTTAAATCCGCAAAAGAGCCTTTGTATATCGTCATTTGGCCACCTGTTACCACAGTATCGAGGTCTACGGCACACCCTTGTTGCCAAACATGCCCACCCTCGTTTACATTGAAGCTGCCGGCCGTACCATCTACAGAAGAAATGGTGCCACCCGTCAGAGAGAATGTATGATTAACTTCCACCTCATTAGCCTTAATTGTACCACTGGTGCTTGTCTGATTGTTGACAACAAGTTTCCCGGTTGTCAACGTGGCGGGCTTTGTAATTTGAGACATCCACCCATTCAATGTTGTTGTACCGGTAACGGTTACAGATTCCCCTTGCGCTATCGTCAATGTGCCACCTTCTCCCTTGGTATTGGGGGTAAGAGTAAGGTTCCCGTTAACAGTCAGGCTGCAAACTTTATCGTACTGTGATAAACTTATTTGCTTTACGGACAAATCAGAGTTCACAGTCAGGTTGGCCTGCACATTGATGAAAGTTCCGTTTTCACTGTTTTCTATTTTATTGACGGTGTGGTCTTTTTGAACAACAACAGAGTCCTCTCCACTGATGATGTCAGTTGTACCTTCCGTTGAAATGGTTATACCCATTGCCTGTGTGCATAAAAGCGCACTGACAGAAAACATTGTGTATAAAAATCGTGATTTCATATGCGTATGCTATAAATAATACAACGCAACATCTCTATTGCGTACACGGGAAATCATAGCTCTTTTTTAAGGAGATGTCAAGATTTCACATTGATTTTTTTTGGGTTGAACGATATATCGGTTGTCCAATTCTTCACGGTTAAACCTCAATAACACACCCTGTTGATATTGAAATAAGGCTCTTACATAGAATCTCCTTAAAAATGAGATGAGCAAACAAGGCAATCCGCAGGTCCATCTTGAATGGCAAAGCAAGATGGGACCCGAAAGCGAAACACTCAATGAGTTAATCAGCGTTTGGCAGATTTAAGATGCTCGTACATAATTCGCTTAACTTCTTCAGCCGTTTCGGGGGCGTCTTGAACGGAGTGGTCGGCGGGTACAATTTTTTCTGAGCCCCAAGAGATGTGGCTGGACCAGTAGGGGACAACGCCATCGGAGCTGTCGGGGGAATCATTTTTACCACGGTCACCAATAATGGAGTGAGTGGGTACATCTCTTACGGCCAGGCCTTTCAGGCCCATAATGGAGTACCCTTCGGGCGAAAGTTGATTGCCGCTTGTAAACCAATCGGTTAAGCGAGAGGGCTCCATCAAGAGCATATCTTGTTGCAGGGTCGCCACGTTGAAGACCTCTTCGACCACGGCTTGAGGTAGCTCGATTAACCCCATGAGCCAACCGGTAACACTATATTGCGCCATGGGGGCCCCTTGGTGCGGTGTCGCTAAGTAAATAACACGGGCGGCTTTCACCGGGCGAAAGTAATAGTCTTTTTGCAGATTGGTATGGCGCCTGGCAAACGGGAGGGGCTCGTCTACATAGCGAGCATCCATATAGTCATTCATGTCCAAGCGCCCGATTTTGCGGTCACGCAGCATCAGCCACGGCTCCACACACTGGCTGTAATGGGTAATAAGGCCGCCCATGGAGTGCCCCACGACTATCATACGGTCCCAATTCTTATTCGTGTGGTCGGGGTCTACCTCGTTGCGTATTTTTTCGAGAGATTCCCGATAATCACGGGCAGAAACCGTCCAAGCCACGCCGGTGGGGTAGTTGTAGTACCAGAACTGATAATTGGCGCGAATGACCGGGTCTGCAATCAGGCGATTTACCAAGTTGTCAAAGGTACCGGCACTGCTCATCAAGCCGTGAGTCAAAATGACGGGTATCTTATGGGGGTTGTAAGCCTCTATGCACGAGAGGCCCTGTGTGTTGCGCAGCTCTTGAGGGCGCAGCATGCCCAACATGCGGTCTTCTTTTACTCGTGTAAGGTTCCAATACACCTCGATGGGGGCAGATATATCTGCCGCGAGGGGGTATGTAAGTTTACCCACCTTGGTGGTTTCTATGCGGTTACGCGGTACCATGCGTACAACAATGCGCTGCGGGTCATTTTCCGGGAACTCGATAAGAACCGTAAGAGCCTGAATGGTACCACGCGAAGCAATAGCATGTTTTTTGCCGACTTTATTCACGTTGGCAGCAGGAATCACCCCAACCAGGGGGAGCCCCAACCCGGGCTCGGTGTAATGCTCTTGCAAAGATTCAATATTAACATCTTGTGCAGGCACTATGTCTTCGTATATATTACGCAGCGGGGTGGTGGGGTCTATACCATCCTGCACAAAAACAATACCGGAGGGCATGAGTGAGAGGTCATTCTCTTTCATCGCCTTTTTAAAATCATATCTCAGACGACGTACCAGCAAATAAGTATTGTTATTGTATCGAGCCACCACCTCGGCACGAGCTGCAGGCGTCAACTTGGGGTCTTTCAGTTGCTCCCAATCACTGCGCAACATGGTAATCAACTGAGCATCCGGCAATTCTTCGCGCTCTGACTGCGATATTCTCGCCGGGGGTAGCAAGGGTTTGGCACAGCCCGAGATGACCACTACCAAAACAGCAGCCGCAGCAACGAAAACAGCCCGCACCATTCGCATAGAATCCAGCAGTCTTACCATGAGACTGATTCTAGCGTAATAACAAACAAACGTCAATCTGTTAATGCGTTTACGACAAAAAAATCACACTGTTTTTGTAGAAATAGTTCTGGGGGCATTAACGCCGCCAATCAATAACACCATTTCTCCCTTGGGTGGTTGATTTTCAAAAACCTGCGCTAATTGTTGCGCCGTGCCCCGGTGATAGGTCTCAAATACTTTTGTCAATTCTCTGGCAACGCATATGGGGACATTCGGGTCTAACTCAGCCAAAAGCTTTACTGTCTTGACAATGCGGAAGGGCGATTCGTAAAAGATAGAGGTATAAGAAGCTGCCAAGGCCGATTGTAACGCTTGCGTTTTTTTACCGGATTTTACGGGGAGAAATCCTCCGAAAAAGAAAGCATCACTGGGTAACCCCGAGCCTACCAAAGCCGTAACAACGGCAGATGGCCCGGGCAACACCGTAAAGGCAACATTCTTTGCCTTAAGCTCTTGGATAAGGCGGTAGCCGGGGTCTGACACACCGGGCATGCCGGCATCCGTCACTACGGCAAAGCGCTCGCCGGCCAAGGCACGGTCTGCAATTTCAGGGGCACGGGAGCTTTCGTTATGCTCATGCAAACTCAGTAGTGTTTTTTTAATACCATAGTGGCTGAGCAGCATACCGGTGTTGCGTGTATCTTCGCAACAGATGCAGTCCACCCCTTCCATCACCTGCAAGGCGCGGCGGGTAATGTCCTCGCGGTTTCCAATGGGCAACCCGACAAAGCTGACGGGGTACTCAATCATGGCAGCGTCAACGCATCAACTAATTCCTCGGCGGCCAAACGCGTGGCATAAGAGAGTGCAGCATCGCGCGCGGATTGCACGTTGCCGGGCGTGTTGAAATAGCTACCCCGGCCGGTTACGCTGCCCGTCTTGATTACTTTGCCACTCTTGCGGTCAGTAATGGAGTAATCTACATGCACGGTAAGGCCGATTTCGAGGCTGAGGTAGGTATCGTCGGGGTTTGTCGTAAGGCTGGATGCCGAGACGCTGGTCACTTTACCGGACACCGAGAAATCGCTTTGCGAGGGGGCAACCATGCGGAAGGTGCCGTCACTCTGCAACGCATCAGCCAAGGCTGTTGTCATTTGCATGGCTACATGCGGATAATTGGTATAGTTCTCGAACATGGTAACATCGAAAGTTTTCATATCCTTCATATCACCACTGACCAAGCCTCCCAACTTATAACCGCAGGAGGCTGTAAGAAGAGGAACCGATATTGCTATAAGAGAGAGGAGACGTTTCATGACTTCTTCATTTTTGCGTTTTGGGCTGCCTGTAAAGCACGAGCTTGGTTCAACAACTGCTCTGCTTCTTTTGCGGCTTCGGGGTTATCTTTGCGTTGACGAATAACGTTTTCAAAACAGAAGATGGCCGATACATACTCCTTGGAGCGCTCCAAGTAATAGCGACCTACCTCCAACTCTTGGCGAACCAGCAAACGGCGCATATTGGAGGCTTCGGCCAAGGCCTTACCGGCATCTTCATGGTTGGGGAAGAGCAAGGTAAACTCCTCGTAGGCTTCTTGCGCACGGTGAAGATTCACCAAGTTTTGGTCGCCTCGTGTGCGGCTGGTTGCCCAAAGTTGTGCTACCATCAACTGTGCCTCGGGGGCATAGCGACTGGTGGGGTAATCTTCTACCAACTTGGAGTACACCATGGCGGCTTCTTCGTATTTTTCTTGATCTACCAAAAACTTACCCAATACCGAGGTTGCAGTTGCAGCCATATCATTATACGGTGCATTTCGTATCACCTTGCCAAGCCAATCAATGACGACGGTTGAATCGATATTGGTGGACCAAAGTCCCAATACCTCTACCTTGAGATTCCCCTTGGCGGCAGCCATGGCCAGTGCTAATTGTCTGTTGAGAGCTTTCTCGTACAAGGTGCTGCTTTGGTAGCGAGTAATGATTTTATCATATTCATCGAACGCTTTGCGGGGCAGCCCTTGTTTCTCGTAAACCTCGGCCAAAAGGAACCTGGCCTCGGGTACACACGGGGCATTCTCATATCGATTGATGATTTGTTTCAAATCATCTTCGGCGTCAGAGAGTTTATTTTGGGCCGCATGTTGACGAGCAGATTTCAACAGGGCATCTGCAGCCGGTTCGCTGGCAACCAATGTGCCGGCCGGCATCAATTCGTTCCCGGTATGACACATGGTCAATGGCAATACAGCACCCAAGCACCACAAAAACTGCAGATTTTTCTTCATAACGTCAACATATTACCACGCCTCCCCTACCCTACGCAAGTGTAATTTTTGTGTAATGCCACAATTTGAAGTACGAAGTGCGGATTACAAAGTAGGAGCGTGGGATAAAATGCGCACATGAGTATACGCAAGGGGGCGTGCACTCTGTGTGCACGCCCCGAAGAAAGGAGATGAGGGAAACCGTAATTATACGGAGGCCTTGATGATGGCGGCAAAGGAGTCTGCCTTAAGAGCAGCACCACCCACCAAAGCACCGTCAATGTCGGGCTGGCTCATCAGCTCGGCAGCATTGCCGGGCTTCACGGAGCCACCGTACAGCAAACGGACCTTATCGGCAGCCTCGGCACCGAAGGTGTCGGCAATCACGCCACGAATGAAAGCGTGGGCGCTCTGAGCATCTGCTGCAGAAGCGGTTACACCGGTACCGATAGCCCATACAGGTTCGTAAGCGATTACAAGGCCGGCAACCTCCTCAGCGGTAAGGCCCTCAAGGCCCTCTACCACCTGAGACTTGAGAACGCTCTCAAGCTGGCCACCCTGGCGCTGCTCCAGCGTCTCGCCGATGCAGTAGATCGGGCAGATACCGGCAGCCAAGGCCTTCTTAATCTTCTTGTTGATGTAAGCGTTGGTCTCACCATGGTACTGGCGACGCTCGCTGTGGCCCAGCACAACGTAGGTGCAGCCCAGCTCGTTAAGCATAGCGGTGGAAATCTCACCGGTGAAGGCACCGTTGTCGCGGTCGCTCACGTCCTGAGCACCTACGCCGATGCACTTGCAACCATTAAGCACCTCCATCACAGCGGGAATCGTCACAAAGGGAGGCACGATTACCTTATCTACTGCGATGTCGCAGGTGTTCTCTTCTTTGAACGCGGCCAAGAAAGCCTTAGCTTCTGCCGGGCCGATGTTCATCTTCCAGTTAGCAGCAATAATGGGTTTGCGAGACATAATTGTAAAATGTTGTCTTGTTTGGACGCGTGAATTGTACTCGCTTCCGTTATGAAAGTCAAGAAAAATCAGTTTTAGCAGTTGTTTCTATCTCGATGGATAAGACGCCTCATACTCACAAGGCAAGAAAAGAGCACAACAGCAAGCGTGACCTGACTCAGATTTTCTTGGTCAGGCAATACCACAAAAAGCGGGTATTGTGTACCAAGTAGCGTTTAAAGAGGCGTCGCGGTTCTTTGCAAAGGCGGTAGAGCCACTCCAAACCATGAGAGCGCACCCATTTGGGGGCTTGTTTTACAAGGCCGGCGTGGAAGTTAAATGCGGCTCCCACACCGAAATAGAGGGCCGGGGGGAGTTGGGAGCGGTGGGTGAACATCCAGCGCTCTTGCTTGGGGCAGCCGAGGCCCACCCACACACAGTTGGCTCCGCTTTCGCGTATACGGCGAAAAATCTCTTCATGTGTTCCCTCGGGCCATTCACCCATGGGGGGACAATAATGCCCCACAACCTGCGCACCTTCATAACGGGCACCCAGTTTTTCCCGGAGCAAGGCAACCGCCTCCTCCGAACCGCCGAGCAAGAAGTGGCGCAAACCATTTGCGGCGCTGATACTCCACATTTGCTCCATCATATCCGGCCCGTACAAGCGGTGGGCATCTGCCTTTTTGCGGCGCATCAACCATACAATAGGCATGCCGTCCGGGCATATATAATCAAACTGCGCCAGCCCTTCCCCGTAATCTTTCTCATGCAAAATACGGGTCAAAACGTGCACGTCTGAATGAGCTACCAAGCAAGGGGTCGTTGTAGTAACGGCACGCTGAGCAAAATGAGCAGCAGCAGACTCTAAGGTAGAGGCAACAAAGGGGATTCCAAATATCTGCTGTGTTTTCGGCTGCTGCATGTGGGGCCATGCTACTATATATACCCTGCCCTGTCAAGCATGAAAAACGCACTGCAAGCCGTAGCTTGCAGTGCGAAGAATTGAATTTTGCGGGAGATACCCGCAGCGCAGAGGTTACTTCTGCTCGGAGGGGCTCCACTCCTCGGCCTGAAGGGCAGCGAGGTTGAAGGCCTGCTCCAGACCCACCATGTCGCCGGCGCGAACGGTCTCGAAGGCGGCCGTCTCGCGGCGCAGCTGCTCGGGATCGTAGTTGACAGCCTTGATGGAAAGACCGATGCGGCGCTCTAGCTTGTCTACCTTGATGACGCGAGCCTTGATGGAGTCGCCCACCTTGATGACGTCCTTGACGCGCTCCACGTGCTCCTCGGAAAGCTGGGAGATGTGGATAAGACCGTCGATATCGCCATCCAAGTTGACGAAGGCACCGAAGGAAGCAATCTTGGCAACCTGACCGGAAACGAGATCGCCCACCTTGAAGCGGTTGTCGATGCTCTCCCAGGGATCGCTCTCAAGCTGCTTGATGCCAAGGGATACGCGCTGGTTCTCTTTGTCGATATTGAGCACGCGAGCCTCGACAACGTCGCCCTTCTTGAGCACCTCGGACGGGTGGTTGATCTTGCGGGTCCAGCTCATGTCGGACACGTGGATCATGCCGTCAATACCCTCCTCGAGAGCCACGAAGGCACCGTAGGGAGTGAGGTTACGCACAGCACCGGAGATGATGGTGCCAACGGGGAAACGAGCCTCGATAGCCTCCCAGGGGTTCTCGTCGAGCTGACGCACACCGAGGGAAATCTTCTGTTCTTCAACGGAGATGTTAAGCACAACAGCCTCGATCTCCTGGTCCAGAGAAAGGATGTCGGAGGGGCGAGTAATGCGCTTGGTCCAAGAAAGCTCGGACACGTGAACCAGGCCCTCTACGCCCTTCTCGAGCTCGACGAATGCACCGTAAGCCAGAAGCTTGGTTACGCGGCCCTTGACACGGGAGTTGATGGGGTACTTGGACTCGATGTCTGCCCAAGGATTGTCGGAGAGTTGCTTGAGGCCCAGAGATACGCGCTCTTTGTCGCGATCGACCTCGAGGATGAGTACGTCCAGATCCTGACCGATGTGCAGAATCTCGGAGGGGTGATTGACACGGCCCCAGCTCATATCGGTGATGTGCAGCAAACCATCCATGCCGGACAGGTCAACGAATGCACCGAAGTCTGTGATGTTCTTGACGGTACCGGTTACGCGGTCGCCAACCTTCACAGTCTCCAAGAAGCGGAGGCGCTGCTCGCTGCGCTCGGCCTCGATTACCTCGCGACGAGAGAGCACGATATTCTTGCGCTCGTCGTTCACCTTTACAATCTTGAACTCATAGACCTTACCAACGAACTCGTTGAGGTCCTTCGGGGGGATGATGTCCACCTGAGAACCGGGCAAGAAAGCTTCTACGCCAACGTTGACCATGAGGCCACCCTTGACTACGCTCTTCACCTTACCCTTGACAAGACCACCGTCTTTGTATACGGCAACAATCTTGTCCCAGTTCTGTTTGTGGGCTGCCTTCTCTTTGGAAAGGACGACGAGACCTTCGTCGTTTTCAAGGCTCTCAAGAAGAACCTCAATCTGGTCGCCAACCTCAATCTCTTCATCCTCAAACTCAGAGATGGAAATGACACCTTCAGACTTATAGCCAATGTCCACGAGGACGACCTGCGGGCGAATCTCGAGAATCGTACCGTTCACGATATCACCTTTACGAATGGAAGGAAGCTTGGAATCAATCAAAGCCTCCAATTCAGATATACTCATTGTTAATAGTTTTGGTTAATGTTGTCGCGTTTTCTCAAGACCCCTACGCCGGTGACTATCGGGGTGCCTGTACACCACCGGGCGAATTCGCGGTGAGCAATTCTACAGATTTACACTCAACTTGGCAAGCCTTTTTTCTGATAAATGATGTTTTTTAGTCACAAAAAAAGTGTAAAAACAAAAGCAACACCTAAAAGCCCTCAAAAAAGTCTCCACAGGAGCCCAAACTGCACGGTTGTCAGCATGATACAAAAAAAAATGAAGGCACTACGGTGCCGTAGGTGGCATATTGCCAATAACTAAAAACATACACGCGGTGGAACAAATAGATTTTTTTGCCTGTTTTGACATCAGAATTGTCATTTAGCTAATTGTTCCAACAAGATTGCACATGAAAAATTATGCCGCCGGCCCACATGAGCGGGGAGGCGGCATTCGGTAGAAACAACGAGGGCAGCATTACCGGGGCAAGAAGATGCGTTCTTCCGCCAAGCCACTGACAGCGATGAGCTTATTGCTCAGGTAGCGCATGACCAGCATCAAAGTTATCAACAGGGGCACACCGATAATAAGCAGGCCCATCCACATCATTTTGCTGACAGCAGAATTATAAAGCTCAGTTTGTTGAGCAGCAGGCGCATCGAGTACCGGCAGCAAGAAGAAGAGGGCAAGGGCAAAGTTGGCCAAGGCAGAGAACAGCAGAGACCCGGCCGTCATGTAGGCTGCGTGGTCAAGCGTGCGGTCATATTGAGCGCGTGCGTCCTTTTCAGCTACCGCTTTTTCAATATTTTTGACATCGAAAATGGCATCAGAGTATACAAAGGCGCGCAACATGGAGCCCTCCTTGCGGGTGTTCACCAGCATGGCACCGGCCAGCAGCAGGGCAATAAGAGCCTCTTTTGCGGCAAACCACCACGGGGTATCGGGGCGTATGGCTGCGCCCTCTCCCGTATTGGCATACACCGTGACAACACCCGTGAGTATGGTACCTAACAAACCGAATACGGTAAGCACCTCGACCTTCTTTTCGGTGACTAAGCTGTAGATACCACACCCCGTGGGCAACGAAAGAGCGACAACCATGGCCCAAGTGGTGCCCAAATGCCACCAACTATCGCCGGAGGCCGAGCAATGGTCTAACACCAAAACGGGTGCCAACACACTCAGAAAAACATTCAATAAACTTTTTGTTCCTTTATCCATACTACGCTATGAAGTGTCTATTGGGGAGCATCCGGCATCACTTCATACCGGCGATGGCAGCAGCCATATCGGGTGCACGGAAGGTGGAGGAACCGGCAACGAGACAATCTGCGCCGGCTTGAGCACAAAGCGGGGCCTGAGCCGCACCGATACCGCCGTCCATCTGGATAATGAAGTTGAGGCCCTGCTCTTTACGGGCAGCATCGAGCACGCGGACCTTATCGAGCACATCGGCCATGAAGCTTTGCCCACCGAAACCGGGCACCACACTCATCACCAGTACCATATCGAGCTCTGCCAAATATGGCAGCACTTTTTCAACCGGTGTAGCCGGGTTTACGGCAAGCCCGGCATGGGCCCCGCCCTCTCGAATGGCAGCCAGGGTGGCATGCAAATCTACCGCGTTCTCGCGCTCTACGTGAATGGTAATCATGTTCATGCCGGCTTTCAGGAAGCGTGGCAGGTAATGGTCGGGGGCATCTATCATCAAATGAGCATCCAGGTAAGCGGAATCGGGGACGCTATTACGAATGGCCGCACAAATATCGGGGCCGAAAGAGATATTATCAACAAAAGAGCCATCCATCACATCCAAGTGCAGCCAGTCTGCGCCGGCTTCGAGAGCGCGGGCAGCCTCTGCCCCAATGGACCTGAAATCGCATGCCAACATGGAGGGAGCTATCAACATAATTTTGAATGAGTGTTATTTGCTGTCGCCCAGCATACCGCGAAAGGCGAACTTTAGCAAGTAAAATCACAAATTAGAGAGTAAAATGTGATTTGGCTTGACTCCCCCGACCGGGCACGGTTTAATAAGAGCCGAGATATGAATAATTTTTCTTACTACAACCCGACACGATACGTTTTCGGACAAGGCGAATATAAAAAGATAGGCACGCTCTTGCAGGGGACGGTTTCTAAGCTTTTACTGCATTACGGGGGTGGCAGCATCAAGCGCAGCGGGTTGTATGATGAGGTGACGGCTTCTCTGCGGGGAGCTGGCATCGACTATGTGGAGTTGGGCGGCGTAAAACCGAACCCGAGTTTAGACAAGGTACGAGAGGGGATTGAGTTGTGCCGACGGGAAGGCGTGGACGCCGTGTTGGCCGTAGGCGGGGGCAGCGTGATAGACTCGGCCAAGGCAATAGCCATGGGCACCACGCACCACGGAGATGTATGGAAACTTTTTACCCGAGAGGAGCAATTGACTACCACCCCCCTGCCCGTTGCAACGATTCTTACCATACCGGCGGCAGGCAGTGAGAACAGCCCCAACACGGTTGTATCGAACGAGGCAAGCAATCGCAAGCTGGGGTTCGGGCATGAGCAGCTGCGCCCCAAACTCAGCATTGTAAGCCCCGAACTTTGCCTCACTTTGCCGAAAAATCAAATGGCCAACGGTGCATGCGATATGCTGTGCCACATTTTTGAGCGCTATTTTACCAACACCCCGGGTACGGAGCTTACCGATGCCCTGTGCGAGGCGACTATGCGCACCATCATGCAACAAGCATCTATACTGTGCAGAGAACCGCAAAATGTTGAGGCTTGGGCACAGTTAGCCCTCAGCGGAACAATTGCTCACAACAATATTTTAGGCTTGGGGCGCGAACAAAGTTGGACCTGTCATGCCTTGGAGCACGAGCTGAGCGCGGTGTACGATGTAGCACACGGTGCCGGTTTGGCGGTGATAGTGCCTGCCTATTTTGAAACCGTGTGGCAAGCCAACCCGGGTATCTTTGCGCAGTGGGCCACCAATGTGATGGGGGTAAGCGCATCTCGAGATACAGAGAGAGTTGTAAGAGAAGGCATAGAGCGTTTGCGTGCTTGGTATAAAGAATTGGGCTTACCGCAAACCATGCAAGAGCTGGGAATACCGGCCGATGCCGACTTTGCCGCTATGGCACGAGGCGCCTGTAGCGTAAGAGACGGCGGAGTGCTCCCCGGCGTTAAAATACTTAATCAGGCAGAGGCAGAAGAAGTATACCTGCGCTGCGCACATTAACCCCCACCATAGACGATGAAGAAAGTAATCTATATCATTAGCACGGCAGCCGTAGCAGTAGCCCTTTGCCATTGTAACCAGTCTCCGGCCAAGCGTACGTTCAGCGATGGCAATTTCGAGGTAGCCACCCCTATGTCTGAGGTATAATCAGGCCTCTGCCGTGTAAATGGAAGCAATACCGCACATGAGAGGCTGAGCGGTAGGCATGGTGTAGCCGCATTTGGCTAAAAG
Organism: Akkermansiaceae bacterium; assembly: GCA_015062055.1. GTDB lineage: Bacteria > Verrucomicrobiota > Verrucomicrobiia > Verrucomicrobiales > Akkermansiaceae > Akkermansia. Next base: position 12,415 of record SUVK01000023.1, on the reverse strand, counting down.
TTGTTTAAATTGCTCCCCTCGCGGGAATTGCTCTATGCTTTCTCCCAAGTAGGCATAAGCCCCGGTATTGCCCGTGAGCCGGCCGGCTATGCGGGGTAAAATACGGTGCAGATAGAAGCGGTACGGGGCAGCAAGCACGCCGTCCGGCATGCTGAAGTCGAGCACCAGCAGATGCCCGCCCGGTCGCAAAATGCGGCGAAACTCCAGCAGGGCTTTTTCATAATCTGCCATGTTACGCAAACCGAAAGCTACGGTGGCGGCATCAAAACTCGCATCGGGCAATGGCAGATTCATGGCATCGGCCTCAAAAACCTCCGTCAACCCACGCTTGATGGCAACATCTAACATCGGCCGACAAAAATCCGTACCCTGCACCGCAATCTCGGGCATGGCTTTTTTGATGGCTAAGGCCAAATCACCCGTTCCCGTTGCAATATCCAACAGGTTGCGGGGTTTCCATTCGGAGATAATTTTAATGGCCCGCTCACGCCACGCGATATCGGCTCCCAGAGAAAGAACATGGTTGGCCGTCACATATCGCGAGGCGATAGACGAAAACGCGGCGTGTACGAACGAGGAGTCCGGCATGGAGGGGGGCGCTTATTGCAGGTACGATATAAGCGCATCGGCAAATGCGCCGGTAGAAACAGCCGTTGCTCCGGGAATCATTTCTGCCAAATCGGCGGTTACCGTTTTGGCGGTAATGGCAGATTCTATGGCTGCAACCACACGGTCGGCAGCTTCTACCCAGCCCATGTAGCGCAGCATCATCTCTGCCGAGAGCAGGAAAGAACAGGGGTTAACTTTATCCAAATCGGCCAATGCAGGGGCGGTGCCGTGGGTGGCTTCGAATACGGCATGACCGGACTTGTAGTTAATGTTGGCACCGGGCGCGATACCAATACCGCCCACTTGGGCAGCCAAGGCATCGGAGCAGTAGTCGCCATTTAGGTTGAGGGTTGCCACAACGGAGTGGTCTTTGGGGTGAATGAGGATCTCTTGCAAGAAGGCATCGCATATGCAATCTTTGATGACAATGCCATTGGGCAAACGGCACCACGGGCCCTTGCCTATGGGCTCTGCGCCGAATTCACGCTTGGCCAACTCGTACCCCCAATCACGGAAAGCGCCTTCGGTAAACTTCATGATATTGCCCTTATGCACAAGGGTGACAGAGGAGCGCTGTGTATCGATAGCATACTGAATGGCAGAGCGCACGAGGCGCTCGGTACCTTCTCGCGATACGGGTTTGATGCCGAAGCCCGATGTATTGGGGAAACGCACTTTACCGGCGCGATCCGGGTATGCGGAAGAGAGCCATTCGAAGAAGATAGCTGCCTCATTGCTACCCTCTTTGAACTCAATACCGGCGTATATATCCTCGGTATTCTCGCGGAAGATAACCATATCGACCAAGGAAGGGTCTTTGACAGGTGTTTCAATTCCTTTGAAGTAGCGGACGGGGCGCACGCAGCAATACAGGTCAAGCCCTTGACGCAGCGCTACGTTAAGAGAACGTATACCGCCACCTACAGGGGTGGTTAAAGGGCCTTTAATACCGACCAGATATTTACGGAAAGCCTCTACCGTATCATTAGGCAACCATGTACCCACGGTATCAAAAGCTTTTTGCCCGGCAAGCACCTCCATCCACTCAATGGCGCGGGTATCCCCGTATGCAGCCGTCACAGCGGCATCGATTACGCGTTTGGACGCACGCCAAATATCCGGTCCGGAGCCGTCGCCGATAATGTGGGGAATAATGGGAAAATTAGGGACATGCAGTCCCTGCGAGGTCATGGTAATAGGGGCGGATTCTCTCATACGATTTTAATTGAAAAGGGTTTCCAGTCTCTTTTTGAATTCTTCGTCTTCGGCTTTTTTATCGGTTTCGTTTTTGGCTGCAGGAGTGCTGATTTGGGGAGCAGCCTGTTTTGACGGTGTTGTTTCAGCAGGCTTCGGGGTAGCAGCATCGGTCTCGGCGGTCTGTTGAACAGGTTCCTCTTCATCTGCCGTTTCTTCGTCGTCGGGGTTGGGTTCTTCGTCCTCAGCAGCGTCGGCATCATCCTTCGAATCATCCGCGTCTACGGCCTCGAAATCTTCATCACCCACAAACTCTTCACCGTCTCCGCCATCAATCCAATCTTCGTCGTCTTCTTCGTTCCACAGTTCTTCTTCATCTTCGATGAGGTCTTCTTCCTCAAGCAAATCTTCCTCTTCTTCCTCAGCAACAGCGAGGGCTGTCTCATCTTCGGGCAAGGGTGAAGTATTGATATCGGTTTCGTCGGGGGTGGACTGTTTGGGGGCAACGGTGGTGGCCTGCGCAATGGGAGCAACCGGCGCAGCAGGTGCATTATTTTGAGCAGCTGCAGCTAGAGCCGATGCAGGGGGAGTAACCGTGTAGCAAAAAATCAACACGGCCAACACAACAACTGAGGGAATAATATAAAACGACAATCCTTCCCTTTGTTGAGATTTCACAACGGAACCGGCTACCGTAAGGCGCGACCGCATGGGTTTCTTGAATCGAAGAGCCATAAACTATTCAGTTGGGTGATTATAGCAAATGAAGCGCGAAAAGCAACATAAAACTTACGGTCTACCGGAATCCTGACACAATTAAGAGCCAAGAGGCACCACGAGCGTGATAGCAGATACTATTCGGGCAAGGGATGCTCAACACAATGCGGGCAAGCCTCTACAAAATGATTGGGGGCAATTTCAACAAAGCGAGGGCGGTCAATAAGCGAGTCTCCGGTTCGGCCCATGCGTTGGCAAAAGCGACAGCCGGGCACCTGCTCGTGAAGGGGGGCAACACTACCGGGGATGGTGGGCAGATGCGTTTTACGGGAATACTCGGGGCGAGGCATCGAGGCCAGCAACGCTTTAGTGTATGCATGGTAGGGGTTTGCAAAAAGTTCTTTTACCTCGGCACGCTCGACAATACGGCCGCCGTACATAACAACCACGCGGTCGCAATGCTGGGCAATGACCCCTAAATCGTGCGTAATAAGAATGGCAGACGAGCCCATTTGTTCTTTAAGCTCGCGCAAGAGTGAAAGTATTTGCTGTTGAACAGTAACATCTAACGCCGTGGTGGGCTCATCTGCAATAATGAGTTTGGGGCGGCAGGCCAAGGCAATGGCAATTACAACACGCTGCCGCATGCCACCGGATAAGGACATCGGGTATTCATTGACCCGGGTTTCGGGGTCGGGCATATGCACATAGTGCAATATATTGATAGCCTCTTTAAGGGCCGCCTCGCGTGTAAGGCCTCGATGCAGCATGAGGGTTTCGGCAATCTGGTCGCCGATGCGATGCACCGGGTTGAGTGCTCTCAACGGCTCTTGGAATATAACCCCCACTTCGCCACCTCGCAATTCGCGAAGCCGCCCCGGCGACATCTTGAGAACATCTTCGCCATCGAACATCACCCGCCCTCTCAAGATTTTACCGGCAGGTTGGGGTAACAAGCGCACCAAGCTCATGGCCGTGATACTTTTGCCGCATCCGCTTTCGCCCACAATGCCCACACACTTGCCACGGGGCACATCAAAGCTTATGTCATCAATGGCTCTCACCATGCCGGTCTCGGTCCGGAAAGCGGTCGTGAGATTTCGCACCTCCAAGAGGTTAGCATCTGACTTAAATATTTGTTTTATGGCCATGAGAATAAGGGGCGGGGTGCGACAATTCAGGATTTTTGATGAACGGTGCTCTGACGTTGCATTTTGTGAGAGACTTTCGGGTCGCGAGTTGCAGATTCCGGCAAGGGAATGAACATCTCTACCTCTTCATAGCTTTTGTCGGATGCGCGAGCTCGCAGGGTTGCAGCTCGCTCGTTTTCATCTATCCAATATAAATAACTATCAAGCGGGTCGTAATAACGCGGGGGGCAAAAATGGCATTGAGCAGTATCGGGCCAGAGAACCCAACGCCACTGGGCAAGGCGACAATACGAAGTGGTCCAACCGGGTATCCAGCATGCTTCTTGGGCAATAAGCTGCTGCACACGGTGATGCGCTTTGACGGCCTCAGCCTCTGTACGTGCGGTATCGGCAGCCAAAATGGCAGAATCCAGCTCGGGGCTGCCAACCCCCATGATATTGTTGGTGCCGCGAGCGGGGGTCCCATCGGGCTGACGGGCCTGAGAAGAGAGGAAGAACTGCGAGGGAGAGGGGAGAATGGGAGAGAAACTCCAGCTGAACACTCCAATGGAGTAGTTTTTGTCTTTCATTTTGGAGAAGAAGACGGTATCGTCCATTTGTTCATAGCGCAAATCGAGGCCACAGGCAGCGGCATCGGCCCGCAGCAAATTGAAACAAGTTGCGTACTGATGATCGATACGAGAGCTGATAACCACTTGCAAACGAGTACCATCGGGCTTTTGTAAAATACCGTCTCCCCCTTCAACTGTGTAACCTGCTTTGGCAAAATAGGCGCGAGCTTGCTCGGGGTCGTAGGGTAACGCTTTGAGGCTACCATCCGTATAAATACCGAATCCGGAAAAATAGGAGCCCAAGCGCTCGGCATCCCCACGATAGACGGTGTTGATAACCCCCTGCACATTCAAGGCGTGGTGCAAGCCTCTGCGCATGTCGATGTTATCGAAAGGTGGTCTGGTACAGTTGATATGGAATCCCATGCTATTGCGGGGCCATAGATTACTGAAGTGCACACGCTGAATATACCCTTTATGTACGGCATCAATCTCCAAGCCTTCATACCAAAGGTCGGCCTCGCGACAGGTAATGACATCGAGCTCGCCGATTCGGAACAACTCGCGGGCTTTTGCCGGCTCTGAGATAAATGAATAGACAATGCGGTCTACATTGCAACTGTAGCGGGTGTATTTGCGGTCTCTCGCCCACCAATTTTTAACGCGACGCAATGTTATCATGCGGCCCATTACCAAGCCTTGAGGATCGATGAAATAAGCACCTGTTGTCGGCACCGGGCGCCATAAGTACCGGGTGGGATAATCCGGCCCGAACTCGGCATAAAAGCGCGTACAACTGGCCGGGATTGAGGCATAATATACCGCGACGGGGCGAGCAGAGGGGAATGTTACGGCCAACACGTTGTTGCCGTAAATGGTAACATGAGAAAAATTGCTCAGGTAATAATTACCGTAGAAGGGCTCTGCACTATATTCTGACGTACGCACATACAAGGCCGTAACAAAATCACGAGTAGTCAATAAGTCGCCGTTGCTGAAACGTGCTTGCTCATCTATGTGAAAATAGACGGTACGTCCATCTTCAGACACCGCCCAGCGATCGGCCGTACCGGGGATGAGCTTGCCCGTGCCGGGGTGAATGCGAATGAGCGGCATATCAATATCATCGTAAATATACCGGCGCACAGCATTGTTACTGTTGGGGCCGAAAAGGCAGAGCGTACTCGGGAAGGAGCGTTGCAGAGACAAGCGCAAGGTACCCCCTTTGCGCGCTTGACGGCTGCCAAGCTCGGGCTCATCTTTGCCGTATTTCCACACCAAATTTTGGGGCAATTCGCTTGTGGGCAAAAAGCGCAAGTAATCCCCTTCTCTGCTGCGCTGTTGCAGGGTTCTGTATTTTTGCAATGCCGCACGGGCTGCTACACCGGCGGCTTTAGCGGCATCGGTACCGGGCACGGCTTTTGCGCGTGTTTCCATAGCAAGCAGATACTCAGCACGCGCCGACTCGCAGTTTTTTTGCACGTAGTCAAGGTTACGCCGGTTCCATCGCTCGGGGAACCCGCGGAACCCCTCGGGCATACGCCAGTTACGGGCGTAATCGGGCACCCGGGCAGAGGATGCAAAAGCCAAGGGCATGGTGGTATCTGCCGGGGGCTTCCAAGTGATACCCTCTGCATCATCTCTCCCGCCACAAGAGGACAACAAGAGCCCCCCACCGCAAACAACAAGTATTTGCAGTATGGCCCAAAGACTCAGGAAACGGGAAATCATAAATCTTTTATCATTCGTAATAAGTGTGGCGGCGGGGGTCTACGGCCTCGCGAACAGCCTCGCCGATGAAGGTGACAAGCATCAGAGTAATAACCAGTGCACAGAAAGCAGATGACACCACCCATGGTGATGAGAGCTTTGATAAGCCATCGTTGAGCAAGCGCCCCCAACTGGCATAAGTATCGGGCAAGCCGAACCCCATATAATCTAACGATGCCAGCGAAAGCACCACTGCGGCAATACTGAAGGGCAACAGGGTCACAATAATACCGGTGAGGTTCGGGAAAATGTGACGTGCCAAAATATGCAGGGGGCCGGCGCCCATCACTCGAGCGGCGTCTACATATTCGCGTGTTTTTTCTTTCATGGTGGCGGTGCGCACTAAATAGGTAATATGCATCCACCCGAATAGAGCCAGCAGCACGAGAATCAGGAACATGCCCCGCATTTGCAATGGCACGAAGTCTGCCAATATCATGACGACAAAAAGGAACGGCAGTTGAGACACCACCTCAATAATTCGCTGCGTCAGCAAATCTGCTTTGCCCCCGAAATAGCCCATAAACATGCCCAATGTCAGCCCTATGCTGTATACTATCGGTATATAAATAAGCGCAGCCTTAATGTTTACTTGCAAGCCACCGTACAGGTAGGCCATTATATCGGCCCCTTGGCTATTGGTGCCCAAAATATGCCCACCGGTAAGAGGAGGAGCGGGGTGGTAATACACACGACTTATCTTATCTGCGGGGGTCAGCGCCAAAAACTCTGCCACTTTACCCTTGCCGGTATAATATTCTTCTGTCAGCTTACCCTCGTTGTAGCGGGCAGAATACACCTCTTTACCGTCGGGGTCCCACCCTTGCACCATGCCATCGGGCAAACCACGGCGATACCGTATACGTAAGTGAGTTTTACCATCGGCATACAGCCGAGATGCCTGCCCGTTGTATAAGAACTGGCCTGTTGACTCCATCACCGTCTTACCTTTGAGCTGCAAAGCTTCTGTGGGAAACGGCACGGCATCCCCGGTGGGGGCATATGGGATGGGGGGAAGAATGACGAAATCGGGGCCACCGGGAGTCCCCTCCATTGTCTTGAGCTTGCGGTAATCCGTTTCAGCATGGGCGGCATTACCGATTTGACCAAAGGTAGCACCGGGTATCACATTGCGGGTAAAGGCGGGGAAATACCAACGCCCCTCGTAACTGACCACCAGAGCCCGCTTGCCAACCAAGCACTGGTCCATGGCTGCCAGCCCCACGATGCCGCATAAGATAAGCAGCGACCAATACCCTCTCTTTAATGAACGGAAACGTTGCCAGCGTTTTGCAATCATCGGCGGCAATCGCAAGCTGTCGCGGCTACGCAACAAGAAGTAGACACCTACCACGGCCATCACGAGCATACACAGCCACCCGAACCAATGGAAACGGTCATCTACCGCTAACCACGGGGCAACCTCTGCCGGCAGAGACAACACCCGCATGTCTCGGCTTACGGTAAAAGGCCACGAAATGGTGGGCAGCAACCACCCCAACAACTCCGCCATACTGCCTGCCACAGCAAACAGTATCAACAAAATCGCCAGTGTGTTCTTTTTTTTCATACCTTATTCAAATTTTATGCGGGGGTCTAACATGGCCACCAATATATCAGAAAGAAGATTGCCGATAACGATGAGAACAGACCCCAATAATACGGTACCCATGATGAGCGAATAATCTTTATCCATCAACGCTTGAAAGCTCAACATACCGAACCCCTGAATATCGAACACGCGCTCGATAAGAATGGAGCCACCTACCACCCCACCGAGCACCCCACCCAGTGATGAAGCCAAGGGGATGAAGGAATTGCGGAAAGCGTGCCCCCATACAGCCCGCCGGAACGAAACACCTTTGGCCACAGCAGTGCGCATATAGTCTGCCGACAAATGCTCCATAAGGCTGTTTTTCATCATCATGGTAATAATGGCGAAAGAGGAGACAACATAACAGGACAACGGCAGCACCGTGTGCCATGCCAAGTCTTTAAGCTGAGCCGGGAGGCTCATGCTGGGGAACTCCGGGCTGGTGAGGCCATAAAGCGGGAACCACTCCAAACGAGCCCCGAGATACACCAGCAAAACAGCCCCTAAAACAAACCCCGGTATGGCATAGCCTATAAAAATGAACGCACTGGTGGCACTATCAAACCAGCTCTTGTGGTGCAATGCTTTAGATACACCCAAGGGTATGCTGATGAGATACGACACAAACACACCGAGCAGCCCGAAGTATAGCGAAACGGGCAGATGCTCCAAAATCATACCGGCGACGGATTCGTTGTACTTGTACGAGCGTCCCAACTGCCCTTGTAACAAGCCGTCATACGCTTTACGGTATGCTACTGCGCGCCACCGGGAGCAAGAGGGATGCTGCTCTCGCTCGGCTATCAACTTTTCATCTGTAACACCGTTGCGCTTTGCCCAACGTAGGGCGCGGTCTCGTGGGGACTCAATTCGTACACGCCACCCTTCTTCTTCAAACCACGGGTCGGGCGCATAAACAGGGTTTTTCCCTTCTCGGCGCACATTAATCACGGCAGAATGTCCACTCAACGATGTGACCACTACTTGTGTGCTATCTGAGTCGGGCGCAAACTCAGACTTTGCAATCTCTACCTCTTGTCGGCGAATTCCCAGCCACTGCAGGTAAGAAAGCCACACAGGCTCTTGCAAATTAAACAGCTCTTCCAAGCGCTCAATATCAGCCTCGCTCACATCTGCCCCGGAGGCTACAGCCAGCGCTTTTTCACCCGACAATGAGCTGATGGCGTGCTCTTGCAACAACCGCTCCACCGGCCCGCCCGGCACCATGCGAGTAAGACAAAACACCACGAATGTGATACCAATCAGGGTGATGGGCATCAACAACAGGCGTCTGATGATATATTCTCGCATGCTCTGTTGCGTATTCTAACACGCCACAAAGGGTAAAGTAAAGGCAGAAGTCGCGCGCACGCGAGAAAAAAACATAGCTGTTGCGTAGCCGGATGGAATCACCCCCCTACAGCAACGGGGGCAAACCCGAACACTCCTGCAATAATACGCGCCCCGGGTGAGTCGAGCGCCGTGTTATATGCTGCTGCAGAGCGTTTGTATAGAAGCATTTGCTCATCTTGCTGATACAACGATACCGACATAGCCGAACACAAGGACACCAAGCGCTCGTTTTCCGACAAGTGGCTCGTTGTTTCGAGGGTATGCACCGAGTAACTGACCGCGCGCCGCAAATGACGCTCTGCTGTAGTGATACTGTTAAAATTGCCTGCAAGGGGGGCAAGCGGAAATGCTTTTAGCGAGCGGCCGGAGTCGAGCTCCCAGCGGCGCATATCGGCCGTCAACTCATCGCCCGGCGGAACATACGCCGCATACTCGGACAAAAAATCGCGCAGGCATTCGTTGCGACGTTGGGTAGCGTGGGTCCACTGCCGCCAAGACCCTTGAACCTGCTCGTACAAATGGATTAAGCGCAAATAAGACGACACCACCCACGCACCGACAGCCACTAATAAAGAAAAAGCCACAAGATACTCCATGGCTACGGTTTTACCGCATTGCTACACACAACGCAAGAAGTTAGCATAACTGTTTATGGTAAAACCGAATTCAAAAAGCCCGGCACATTGGCGTGCCGGGCTTAAAATTATAATTCGCTACGCGTTCTTTACTCGGTAACGGTAACCTTGGCGTTACGAGCCAGCAGGTCAAGCACCTTGGAGGTGATGATGGACAAACGCACGCCGGTCATACGGCCCTCGCGCTGCAGCTTGCGGATGAAGCTCTTGAGGTTGTTCTCACGAGCCTGCTTGGCCATGTTGGAGATAGCTTCCAGCATCTCTTGATCGGTAGCCACTACGTGCTCACGATGAGCAATCTCTTGCAAGGCAAAGTACACACGCAAGTTACGCTCGGTCTCCTTCATGGCTTCTTCACGCAGGGCGTCGGTATTCTTGGTTGCCTCGTAATTGCCGGACTGCAGGGCGGCATAAATCTTACGCTGCACGGTGTTTTCGTTTTCGCGCTCTACGAGCTCGGTGGGCAGAGCAAAGGTAAGCTGGTCTGCAAGTTTTTCGGAGATTTGGTCAGCCTTGGCCTCATCGTTGCTGCGCTCCTTGTTACCTTTGAGGTTCTCGCGCACCATATCGCGAATCTCGGCCATCGTCTTACCGGGCAGAGCCGTTGCGAAGAGTTCTTCGTTTACCTCGGGCACAAGTTTCTCGCGCACCTCTTTAACCGTGCAGTGGAACACAACCTCCTTACCGGCAAGGTCAGAGATGGGGAAATCTGCCTTCAGGGAAGCTGTAATATCTTTGGATTCACCGGCGCTTACACCAACAAGGCCGGCGGCAAGCTCAGGCATGAAGCGGTCTTCCTCGAGAGTTACCCAATAGTCCTCGCGGCCCTCCATAAAACCAACGGGCTTACCGCAATACTCAGCGGTGGGTTTGCCCTCTACCGTGGTCTTGAAGTCAATTACCACCACATCGCCTTGGGCAGAGGCACGTTCTGTTACCTCGTGGCGAGCAGATGTCTCTGCATACTTAGCCAGAGTCTCATCGACCTCAGCTTCGCTCACCTCGGTGCTCGGCACGCTTACCTCGATACCCATGTACTCGGGCAGCTCGAACTCGGGCACTACTGTAAGCTTGGAGGTAAGGGTATAAGAGCCGTCCTCTTGCACGCCGCTCTGAATATCGCCGAAGTCAAGCACCTTGAGCTCGGGGTTCTCTTCCAAGCACTTGTCTTGAATATCGGAGCGCAGACGAGCATCCAACTCATCCTTGATATCAGAAGCATAACGCTTGACAATCACGCTCTTGGGAGCCTTGCCGGGGCGGAAACCGGGAATACGGGCGCTGCCGGAAATGGACTTGATAATACCGTCCTGAATGGCGGTTACATCAGCTGCCGGTACGGTAGCCTTGAGCTCCACCTGGCAATCGCTTGTCTTGTTGATGGTAATTTCCATAATTCTTAAGGTTAGAAAATTGCAGAAAAAGTTGCGAGATTCTATCATAACAGCTTACTTTTGGCAAGCCGAGAGTGAGTAATGACAAAGTTTTTAACCGTTAGCAACGGCTACACTGCCTTACCGCACTAAAAATATCTTGACAAAGTGCCCTTGTGTGTTAGTCTGACTCAAAATAAGAATGCACCGGATATGAAGGTAGCCATAGCACTCACAGACCAAAGCTTTCAGCGCACCAAATCCATGGGTATTTTCAATGTATCCATGGGCTTAACTAACGGGTTAATGCACTGCCCCGAAGTGACGGAGTTACATATTTTGGGCAATAATGAGTGTGGGGATGCCTTTAAAGACTGCCCCCCTCACGTACATATACACCTTGCAGACAAACCGGTGCCGCGCCGTTTTTCCCGCGTGTGGTGGGATCAGTTCGGTCTGTGCGCAGCCGTGCGCAAGATTAACCCCGATTGGGTCATCTTACCCAAAGGCGTGCCACCATTTTTCCCGCGTTTCGGCAAAGCGAAAATGGCATGCTATGTGCATGATGTGATGTGGGAGCACTACGCGCAGCGCTCTGCAAAGGATCGTAAAGGGCCCTTCCCTTGGCACGAACTGCTGTATTTTCGCAATTTATCATTGCGAGCCATGAAAATATCTGACTTGGTGCTTACCCACACACAATTTAATGCAGATCGCATTTTGCATTATGTGCCGCAAGCCCGCATCGCTCGCATCGGCATCGGGTTCAATGAAACACCCCCCGCTACCGAGCCAACCAACCCTAAGAGGGATGTGCTCACCTACGCCTCCACGTTTCCCCATAAATGCACGCCGTTAACCCTGCAACGCATCACCGCTTGGCTCAACTCTCGAGCAGATGCTGCTGATATACGCATACATGTAGTAGGCAGTATGCCGTCAGATTTGACACTGCCGGATGCCGGATGGATTCACCATGCCCGTATTCCCTATGCAGAACTCTGCACCTTGCTACGGGAAAAATGCCGCATGGCGGTCTATTTTTCGGACTACGAGAGCTACGGCATGCCCCCGGTGGAGTGCCTGCTTAACGGCGTACCCTGTGTAGCATCAGACATTCCTCCTATCCGGGAGAACATTCCGGCACAATACCTTTTCAACAACGCAGATGAGGCAGACTTTATAGCCAAAGCCAATGCTTCGTATGATAAAAAAATCCCCTTTCTCTGCCCGAACTTCCCCTCTTGGCAAGAAGTGAGCAATCGTTGTGTAGAAGCCATGTTACAGCACTGAAACGCAACTCGCAGATTCCGATAATCCCCGCAACTCGACAGGTGCGGGGGCTGAATTGCAAGACCAAATGCGACAGTAAGTGATTTTTCTTCAATTTACGCTGCAATTTTGAGAAAATGGAGCTTTTCTGTTCGTGCCATGTGGCGTGCTGATTTGCCTTTAAAGATGCGTCGAG
>SUVK01000022.1 GCA_015062055.1 Akkermansiaceae bacterium | reverse complement strand
TCCATGATTTCGCGCATCCAACTCAAAACACGAGGCCTACCCTCCGTTGATTATCTCCTGCTCAAACTCAGGCAGCTAACATCCCCGTCATTCACGCGACTTTTTTGACGCAGTGCCCTTTTTTTGCGAAAATCAGAGTTCCAGTTTGTGGCGGAAATCGTCCGTTACCTTCAGCTCTTCAATAAAGGCGACCAACAGGTCAATCATGTTCTCCACATCTGCCATGTCAGCTGTTTCTACAGGGCTGTGCATGTAGCGCAGGGGCAGCGAGAAATTGGTAGCAGGTACACCGCTGCGGGAGCGGAAGATTTGGTCTGTATTGGTGCCTGTGGTGCGCCCACTGGTCTCTCGCTGCATGGGGATGCCGGTTTTGTCTACCACATACTCAATGCGGGCATTGAGGTTGGGGTGGCAGGCGGGGCCGAAGCAAAGACAGCCGCCCTTGCCCAGTTTTACCTCGCCGTAGCGGGCCGTGTTGAGCCCGGGACTGTCGGTGGCGTGCGTAACATCCAGGCAGATGGCAGCATCGGGCTGTATGCGGTAGGTAAGCATGGCAGCACCTATGCAGCCAACTTCTTCTTGCACGGTGTTGGCAAATACAATGTTCCAAGCCGGTTCTACGCCTTGCTCCTTAAGGCGGCGCGCGGTTTCGGCCAAGATGAAGCCACAAAGGCGGTCATCCAAGGCGCGGCATACCAAGCGCTTGCCGTTGTTGAGCATGAGGGGGCCATCACAGTATACACCGCGGTCGCCCACACGCAGGCCGAGGGCTTCTACCTCTTCGCGGCTGTCGCACCCGAAATCTACGTACAGCTCCCACAGTTTGGGGGCTTTGTCTTGGTCGTCTCGTATATGGATGGCGGTGTTGCCGATAACGCCGGTTACCTCGCCGTCGGTACCGAAGAATCGCAGGCGGCGGCCGCGAGCAATGGCAACATCCGAGCCGCCGAGTCGTTCTACATACACAAAGCCATCGCTCCCGATGTGGCGTATCGAGAAGCCGATTTCGTCGGCGTGGGCATCGAGCATGAGGGTGGGGGCGTTGGCCTGCTTGCTTTTGAGAACGGCCCAAGTAGAGCCGTAGGCATCGCATTGTTGCTCATCGGTATAGGGCTTCATGTACTCTGCCCAAAGACGCTGGGCGTCCATCTCCATACCGGTGGGGGAGGGGGTATCTAATAAGGTGGATAAAAAGTCGAGTGCTTCTTCTGTAATCATGATGGTGGATGGATGAAGGGTGAAGTTTAAAGTACGAAGTACAAAGTTAACGGTGTTAATTTTAAGATGGTTGCTTTTGTGGGTCTTAATGGAGGCTGTTAATATGGCCGTTAACTCGCGAGCTTCTTCCTCTGAAATTTTAAGCTTATTCAGGAAATCTTTGTCACTTTTCGCAATTTTTGCCACACAATAATTGGCCCCGACAGACGTGCCTGAACGCAGCAGTTGTTACCCCAACACTTCCGCACCACCACCGATTTTTGAAAGGGCGTGGCACACGTTTATAATGCGAAGGGCAAACTGCTTGTTCCGGCCTTTAAACCCTGTAAAGCCATATCATTACTTTGTACCTTGTACTTATTTACATGTTTTTGTAGGCGATGTCACTGCGGCGTTGGGCACCGTCAAAATTTACCTTGGCAGCCTCTGCATGAGCTCGGGTGCGGGCGGTGTCGAGTGTGTCTCCTTGGGCTACAATGGCAAGTACTCGGCCACCGTTGGTTACCCAGCCATCGGCGGTCTTTTTGGTGCCACAGTGGAACACGCGTGCCTCGCAGGCATCTAACCCGCTGATGAGGTCTCCGCTGTGCGAAGAGACCGGGTAGCCGGCGCTGGCCAATATACAGCATACGCTCCACCCCTCGTCAAAGGTGATGAGGTCGGGGGTGAACTCTCCCTTGGCCCCGTTGTAGCAGAAGTTGGCTAAATCGCCGCGCAGCAGCGGCATGACCGCCTCGCATTCGGGGTCGCCGAAACGGCAGTTGTATTCAATCACCTTGGGGCCTTGCGGTGTGAGCATGAGCCCGAAATACAGGAACCCGCGATAGGGCAAGCCATCCTTTTGCAAGCCTGCAACCGTGGGGGCTACAATGGTGTCCTCTATTGTTTTGATGAGTTCGGCACTTGCCAGTTGGCGAGAGGCCACGGCACCCATGCCACCGGTATTGGGGCCTTCATCGCCGTCTTGCAGGCGTTTGTAGTCGCGTGCCGGGCAAAGGATGAGGTAGCGGTCATCGCAAATGGCCCCGAAGATGGAAATCTCGGGCCCGGTCAAGAACTCTTCTACCAGTAAACGACCCTCACCGAAACGCTTCTCGATGAAGACCTCGCGCAAGAACTCCTCGGCCGATGCGGCATCGGGGCACACGGCCACTCCTTTACCCGCAGCCAAACCATCGAACTTAAGCACCGTGGGGTATTGCCCGCCGATGGCTGCAAGGGCCGACTCATAATCTGCAACGGCTGTTGCTTTGCCGGTGGGTATGTTGTGGCGTACCAAAAAATCTTTGGCAAACTCTTTACTGGCTTCGAGTTGAGCGCTCTGCTTGGTGGGGCCCCAGCAGGGAATCCCTGCAGCATGGCAACGGTTCGCCAAGCCCTCGCCTTTGACGAGGTAACTCTCTTCGCCGGCTACGCACAGGTCTATACCCAGCGCGGTCATCTGCTCGATGAGCCCGTCTAAGCCATCTGCCGAAATGGCCGTGGCGGTCTGAAGTATGGCATCGCTGCCGGGGAATGTGTAAATCTCAGGCTTGCAAGGGCTTGCTGCCAGAGTCTCAACCAGCGCTTGCTCGCGCCCGCCTTTTCCGATTACTGCGATTTTCATGTCGCCTCAGTATAGCACTTAAGCAGTTAAATGTAAATCCGAAATTGCCTTAAATTAACTACTGCAGTTTGTGTTTGTATGGAATTATGGTAGCTTTTTTCTTTTTATATACGATGCTTTCGCCTAAATTGAGTTTAGACTTGCCGCAAATTTATTTTTTGGTAGAATGAGAGCAATGAACAGCGAAGTGATACGGACTGATGAGGTTTTCATGGTGCCTGCCGGTGAATTAGCAGGTGTGGCAGATGATGCATTGTGGCTTGTTTATTCTCCATTAACAGGGCAGAGCCTGATGTGTGATCGCAATTCTGTTCAAGAGGTTAAGACTCGATTGGACGCTGTTGTGGAAGGACGGGCTCCTGAAGATGAACCGTTGCGGATTTTGTTTGCGCCTGAGAAGAAATCCGCCATGATGAAAAGACAGGTAGGTATATCGCAAGTGCGTCGCTTATGCGTGTTAGCTAACCAGCGTTGTAATTTTTCGTGCTCCTATTGCTATTCTGCACGCGGTCGCAACAAGGCCGAGTTGAGCTATGAGCAAATTATGGCTGCGTTCGATTGGTTTTTTAAGGTGGAACGTCAACCCGGTATCGCGTTGACGGTAGCGTTTATAGGTGGTGGAGAACCTTTGCTTTCTTGGCAAACTATTTCGCGTTGTATTGAGAATATGGCTAAGCAGGCTGAGTCTCAACTTGTTAACTTGGGTTTTGTTGTGATAACCAATGGTTCCCTGATAACGGATACGCATATCGAGTTTTTTAAACGTTACAAAGTAGATGTGCAAGTATCTTTTGAGGTGATACCCGAGATACAAGACGCACAGAGAGGCCAGTATGCGCGTGTGCATGGAAACTTGCTGAGAATGCAAGAACTGGGCGTGCCTTTTGCGTTAAGAGCTGTCATTACCTCTCTGAATTTACAGCGAATGAGTGAGATGGTCCGGCTGACTCTGCAGCATTATCCATCGGTTCGTCATTTGCGTTTAGAGCCGGTAGTCGATACCGATTACTTGAACTCGCCCGCAGCGGCAGAGTCTTTTTACCGCCTGTTTTACGATGGCTTTACCCGTGCTGTAGAGGAGGCAGCTGCGCATGGTTTGAGTGTTACATGTACAGACTACGGTAGCGCCGATATGTTGCGTACCCATTTTTGCGGACCTCAGGCTGTTCTTACCCCCAAGGGCCTTATTTCTTCCTGCGAGTTTGAAAGCGACGAAGAAGACGGTAGATTTGAACATTACCTTTATGGGGCTCTTAACGAGGGGCGTGTAGAGGTGTTTGCGGATGCTTTTGCCACTCTCTATCCACCTACGGGGTGTAACTTGCCTCAGAATTGTAATGAGTGCTGGGCTAAATGGAATTGTGGCGGTGGCTGTCGCTATAGAAGAGAACAACTCGGTGATGAGGTGTTTGCTCAGTATTGTAATTTTACACGTAAGTTGCTGCTCTATACCTTGGTGAGTCGTATTCGCTCTTTTGGTAAGAAAATGGGCATGCCGGACCCTTTTGACGCGGTAGCAAAGAAAGCCTGAAGGCGGGTTTCTCGTGCGTCGCCTTATGGTTCTCGTGCGGGAGGCGGAATCTCTCTCAGCGTATTACCGCTTAAGTATTGGTAGGTTCTGCCATTGATGGCTTGTATACTTTGCATCATGTCCAGAAAATCTTCTTCCGGCATTTGTGTCAGGTTTACAAGAGGACAGCCCATGCGCAAGTATTCTACCTCGTCTGTTATGATACCCTTGCGGCATGCATATGCGTAGATGGGGGAACCGGGGAAGGGGATAAGCATGTCTACCGTAATCAACGGGCGTTTTTGTATTGAATTGTACGCATTTTGCTGATGGTACCATTTCAATGTGCGTTGATAGCTTTCTCGGGTTTCGGCTTTATCTCCGAATATGAGTCCGGTACGTATGGGAACTCCGGCTCGTGCAGCCATTTTTAATGCTTTTTGAGATTGTTCAGCCGTTACTTTTTTGTTCATGCTGCGCAGCACGTTGTCATCCATGCTTTCTGTTCCCAAGAATACAGCAAAACACCCGGCGTTACTGAGTTCCTCCAGCACTGTGGTTGAAACGTTATCTACTCTCAGTTGAATACTCCAGTATAGACTATATTCTGAAATTCTACGGCAGAACTCTTGTATGCGTTCCGGCCGAGAGGCAAACAGCTCTTCTCTCATGGCAATGTGGTTAATTCCGGGGTAGGTGGCAAGCAGATAATCAATTTCTGCGAAAACGGAGTTCAGACTGCGCTCTCGGTAGGTACGCCCGGAGGGGTGAAAACAGAATGTGCACATGTGGGGACAAGAACGACTGCCTACGATATTGACCGGTGAAAGCGCTTCTCCTTGGTTTCCGTACCCCATGTTGTTAGTTGCAAGATAATGCGCAAAGTCGAATCCCTCGTAATCCGGTAGTGGTAGGGAATCCAAATCTTGTACGTCTTGTCTGTTTTTCGTTTTTACCCATTCATTGTTATGCTTGTAAATGATTCCGGCCACGCTGCTTATGCTGTCACCGCGGCGAATCGTTTGCATGAGCTCTACTATGGTTTCATCTCCCTCTCCTATGATACCAATATCTGCGTATTCCAACGCTTGCATGGCAATTTTCGGAGTTGCGGTTATAATTCCTCCTCCCACTATTGTGGTGATATGCGGGTGATTTTGTTTCACATGGCGCAACACGTTGTACAAATCCTGATATTCACCGGAAAGTCCACCCAGCGCTACCATGGTGCACCCGGTCCGGAGAATTTTTTGAGATAGGGCGGCGAGGACATCTCCCGTTTCATGGTTCAAGTTGATGCAGTCTACGTTTTCTCCGGCTGCGCGTGCTGCGGCAGAGACATACAGTATACCCAGAGGCATCACGTAGATGCCCCTGGGGTACATTGCGTATGTTGGTATGACAAAGAGAATGTGGGGAGGGAGCATGTCAGAAATTATATATTATATCGTTTTTTTTAACAGGTTAAGTAAAAGCGGAATCCCATACTGCAAAAGCGTGCTCTCTCTCAGCTTTGCCAGTGAGGGAGTGGGGATAGGCCAAGTAAAGGTGACGCTGTCTAAAATTTCTCCGGCATCTACCTGCTGTGTCAGGCGGTGTATGGTGTAACCACCCTGTTTTACACCATCCCTCATTTGCTCCTGCCATGGGTTGAGTCCCGGGTAGGCCGGCAAAAGACTGGGGTGTAGATTGATGCCGGGGCATATGTCTGCATAATATGCAGGTAAGATATGCTGGAAAGCATATGTAATAAGCAAATCCGGGGCCATGTTGTGCAGTTCTCGAGCTACGTTACTTGCCGTGCTCGGGGTGTAGCACTGCATGACTGTACTGTTTGGGCATAGTTCTTTCAGTGTGGCTACCTGTTCCCTTGGCTCAGTGGGGTGTACTATGCACTGTAAGCGAGTTGCTCGGGCCAGTGCCGGTATCAGCTCGCTATAGCGGTTAGTAAACAGAACACATTTTTTCTCAGACCGAGTCTCGCACATGCTGCTCAAAATTCTTACCCGGATACTGTTTTTCAAATGCCTTGCGTATGCAGAGCAGTATTTCCCATATCAAACATTTTCGGGTAAAATTGCAGGATACCGCATAACATTCTGCCGCATATGTTTGGTGGAACAGACTGCAATCTCCACCGCAGTTCCAGCGTGCAAAACATTGGCGGCATTGCGGTTGTTCTTCTATGTTGTGCCGGTTAATTTCGGCGAACTTCTCGGCATCAAACGTCGGGGCGTTTGCGCTTGTAAGGCAGGTGCCGTATATAAAACGGTCGTAGAGCGGTTCTGTAGAGGCCGCAACACGTGCGCAGTACGAGATTGTGCCCTCTGCCGTTACGACCATTTTGCACATGCATTTTGCTTTTCGACGGTATTTGAGTTGAGAGAATGTGTTGCTGCCCAAGAAAATGCCCAACTTCTCTGCCTGCTCGTATGCTTTGGTATATACCTCGTAAAATAGGTCGAAATAACTCTTGAGTTTCTCCGGGGTGCCGTACCATTCCGGTGAGTGTACAGGCTCTACGGTGAGTGAGGTTATGTAGGGATACTCACTCTTCAGGGCCTCGAGCATGGTCGGCAGCAGTGGTAAGGCATCTTCCGTCAGTGGAGAGCGTATGCCGAACGGGCAATTCAGCTCATGCAACCTTGCCAAATTTGCCTTTACTTTGTCGTAGGCGCCTCTTTCTCGATTTTGCAGCTCGGGTAGTACCTCAAAGGAGATGACAAGATCTATTTTTTTGTCTCGTATATACTCAATGATTTCATCTGTCAGCAGGCTACCGTTAGAGACGATTCCCAATGAATATGGTCGCCCGCTCTCGGCATGCTTTTTCTCTATATACGCAACAACTTTCTGAATTTCTGAGAAGCTGATGAGCGGTTCTCCGCCACCGGAGAAATGAATGCGTACCGGTAGTTTGTTTTTGCGTTCTTGTTCAAAAAGATAGTCTACGGTTTTGCGCCAAGCCGATTCGGGCATACGCTTGTTGGACCTACCGGCGGCAGAGTAACAATATGAGCAGTGAAAATTGCAAATATTGTTAAGCAACAAATCTACCTCCCAGATATCATCCGGTGTTTTCGGGGCGGGAAGCTGCGCCAATTTGGGGCAACCTTTCAGAGCTGTCAGAAACTCGTGCTCTGAGGTGGGTGCCGTGTCGTTGAGAATGGCCTGCAGTTGCTGTGCTTCTGTTGCATTCATCAAGCCATACGCTCCGTATAGCGGTGCGTACGCTATGAAGACATCTGTTTTATTGCATCCGAAATATTCGCCGACGGGGATAGCGTATGCCTCCGGCCTGGGAAAAATGTTGTTACTCATACTTTTATTGGTTTTGAGATAAGGTGTTGGCTACCACGGCATCCAAATCTGCGCCGGGGGTGGCTAGGGAAAACTCACGGCGTAATTTGTTGGCCAAAAAATGCTCCATGAGTTTGCAGTTTAATTTGCAATACTCATCAAATACGTCTTCAGACAGCGTGTTACGCTTGTAGTTACAGCCGCCACCGCAGTTCCAACGCGCCCAGCATGTGCTGCACTTGTCACGCATGAAGCCGGGCTCTGCCGGGTGGTAGCGTCGGAAGCTCTGCAGGTCAAACTCCGGTTGCCCCTCTTCGTTCAGTTTGCCGAAAATGGCTTCTTGGTAGCCGTTTTCTTTAGGATTACTGATAGCTTCGCAAGAGGAGAATGTGCCCAAGGGGGTCAGTGTAATTTGGCCCGCGCAGTAGTGGGTGCGTACAGTTTCCAATGCTTTGCTGCACGCTGTAAGTAATTCTATGCCATATTCTTGGCAAAGCTTTTCCGCTTTGATATAACCATCGTAGAAGCGTTGGTAGAAATCGGCGGCTTTTGCGGGGGTATTCAACAGTTCTGCGTCTACTACGGGTTCAAGGCCCAGTTTTTTCAAATTGGGGTATTGCTTATGCGCCGTGTGTACCACTTCTTCCATCCGGTCAATGTTTGTTTCTGTGATGACGGAGTGTATGCCCGGATTTAATCCCTCTGCAAGAGCGATACATATATTGTTATGTACCAAATCATAATGTCCACGTTGCTCGTTTTGTACATCTTCCAATACTTCGAAAGATACTTGCACTCGTACTTTGTGGTTTCGTAAAAAATCTATTTTTTCTGCTGTGAGGAGAGAGCCGTTGGTGCTGACGGAAAAGTCTAATGTGGCACCGAGTTCTTTGCTGCGTTCTTCTATTTGTAAAATGCTCTCACGCATGGTTTCCCACGATAAGAGAGGTTCGCCTCCTCCCAAAAACAGGATGCGACAGGGTTTGTTTTTTTTCGCACAATGTTGAAGTGCCCAAGTGGCAAGAGCTGTTATTTGTGTGCTGTTCAGCTCTGCATTAGACCGCCCGCCGGCTGAATAACAATAGGTGCACCGGAAATTGCAGCGGTGGTTGGGGAGAATGGTCAGATTGAGACAATCCTCCGGAGCGATGCGGAATTGAAGCCATTGCCGACGTTGCTCTTCTGCAAACATAGCTCGCAAGGGGTCGTTGTCTGTATCAGCACTGTCAGACAGAGAGAGTAGCTTTTGCTCTATGTTTCCTTTTTCGCTGCCCGTTATCAGGAATGAACGCCCGGACAATGGTGCGTATACGATGTAAACAGCCTTGTTATTTGCCAACCCGAATTCACTACCGGCCGGTATAAAGAAAATTCCTTTTTCTGCAAGAGTATTCATATAAAGTTGCTAAAGTTTGCAACCATCGTGCTTCTGAGAGAGTGGTATGTGATTAGGAAAAAATAGCGAGGCCTTATCAGCCTCGCAGGTTATGTATAGGGATTTATTGATAATAGCAAGCGCAGGGCATGGAGAAGCAGTCGCAGCAGCCACCCTCAACCTGAGCAGAACTCGTTGCAATAATCGGAGTAAGCATGGTATAGATAATGTTATGGGTTTATATTTGAATATTAAAGCATGCAGATGTTATATTCCGCATAACTCAACATGAATTCTTCTATCATAACGTAGTATTTTGTCAAGTAAAAAATAGGTGCGTTTGAATAGACTCATGTGTCCCAAAGATTTTGTAAATGATAGCCTATATGCGTAAAAATTTGAAAAAGTGTCAAATGAAAGCGTGACCTCGCTGCGATTTTGGTGGACAATTGTGCTGGTGTCAGTCCTGCCTTCTTGCCTAAATATTTATTTTATCATCATCTCTTTGTAACGAGTGTTACAAAGGCAGGCAAGTCCGGATTGCTACTTTTTTGTCATAGGTAGGGTAGGGGAGCACCGGCTTATCTGAAACAGACTCGCCTTTTTTAGAACTTCCCGGGTATATGAACAAGGAAAAACAGCGAGGCTCTGAAAGCCTCGCCGGTTTATCCAATGGATTCATTGATAGTTGCATGTGCATCCCATAGTGAAGCAATCACAACACCCTGAATCTTGATATTCTTGTGATACTGTTAAGATGCCCGTAATCATGTGATTAGAGGATTTATTGGTAATCGCAAGCGCAGCGCATGGAGAAGCAGTCGCAGCAGCCACCTTCAACCTGAGCAGAACTCGTTGTAACAATCGGAGTAAGCATGGTATATATAATGTTTTAGTTTGATTTTTGCATACTAAAGCAAACAAATGTTTATATCTGCTTGCCCAACGGGAATTTTTTTCTATCACAATTTGGTGTTTTGTCAAGTAAAAAATAGGTACCTTTTCAGAATATTGCATACGTGTTCCAAATCTTTGGGCTACGCCGAGGTAGACAAATTAAAAGTAAGCGACTTACGCTGATGTTGGGATAGAAAAAATTGTGACAATGAATGGGCTGTTTGATACCTAGGCCAAGGAAAATGCGGTATGGCCGAGGGAGATATCAACACATGGGCTGCTATGGTAGAGAGCGTATGATGTGCAGATTCACTGCGAAGAGCAGTTATACCAAAGCCTCTTTCTGCGGCGGTATTACTTGGGTCTGTGGGGCTCCAGGGTTTGTCTGGCTTCGTGTTCGCGGGTGCGTACGGATTGCTGGGCAAGCTCTTGCAGGTGTTGCTGCATGGCAAAGGGTTTGGTGCGGGCTGCAGGGGTTACTTGAATCGATGTGCCGTCGGGGCGTACCACGTAGGCTTGCGCCGTGTCGTTAAAACATGCCTCGAGTATGCCTTGTATTCGCTCGGCGATATCTCGGTTTTCGATGGGTATCATCAGCTCAACACGGCGGTCGAGGTTGCGGCTCATCCAGTCTGCACTGGCTATGTATACCAACGGGCTACCGCCATTGCCGAAGCAGAAGATGCGCGCGTGCTCCAAGTAGCGGTCGATAATGCTGATAATGCGTGTGCGCACTTGCCCTTGCGGGGTGTCGGGGGTCCAGCAGCAAATGCCGCGCACATTCAGGTTGATGCGTACCCCGGCTTGAGACGCTTTCTCCAGCGCGTTCATTACTTCCTTGTCATTCAGGGAGTTCATCTTGGCTTGTATGCGGGCGGGTTCGCCACGGCGGGCCCGCTCGGTCTCGGCATTTATCAGCTCGAGCAAACGCTTTTTCATCATACCCGGGCTCGGGAAGAGACGGCGAAACTTCATCAGCTTGGTCAACCCGGTTATGGAGTTGAAAAATTGTGAGGCATCGGCCCCCAATTGTTCGTTGCTCGTAAGCAGGTTGAGGTCGCTGTACAGCGCTGCGGTGGTTTCGTTGTAGTTGCCGGTGCCAAAATGGCAATATCGGCGCAAGACGCCGTTTTCTCGGCGTACTACCAAGGTGATTTTGGCGTGTGTTTTAAAGCCTTTAACACCGTATACAACCTGCACGCCGGCTTTTTGCAGTTGCTCTGCCTGCATGAGATTGCGGCTTTCGTCGAAACGGGCTTTCAGCTCGACCAGTACGGTTACTTGCTTGCCGGCCTCTGCTGCGCGGCACAGGGCGGCCACAAAGCGCGAGTTGCGAGCGGTGCGGTAGAGTACTTGTTTGATGGCCAGTACATCCGGGTCTTTTGCAGCCTCTTCTACAAAGCGAACAACGGGCTCGTAGCTCTCGAAGGGATTGTGTATCAATATATCCCCCTGGGCGATGTTGTCGAACATGCTCAGCGTGGGGTCTACCGCAGCGGGGGGGACGGGGGTCCACGCATCCATCTTCAGATGCTCGTTGCCGGGGTCGTACGCCAAGCGCCCGAAGTCTACCAACTGCAAAGCCCCATGCACCGGGTAGGTGCAAAACTCATCTGCTCCTACCATGTCGGCTATACGGCGCGCAAACTCTGTAGGCGTATCTGCCGGTAGCTCCAAACGCACGCAGTCGGAGAATTTGCGTGCTACCAGCACGGCCTCCATCTCTTGTGCAAAATCGCCCCCTTCTTCTTCGGCCACGGCTATGTCGCCGTTGCGGGTTACTCGAAAAAGACTGCGGTTGACAATGGGCTCCTCCGGGAATAAGTGCCCTATAAACTCGCTCACCAAATCCTCCAACAGCACATAGCCGTCTCGCCCAAGGGCGGCAGAGTGCACGCGGCGCGGCAGAGTCTCGGGCAATACTACCGTTACCATGCGGGTAGCTTCACTGTCGGGCTCGCGCAGCTCCAGTGCCAGGATAATGTGCAGGTTGGGCAACAGCGGCGGGCGCTCTACCTCCATGGCAAGCGGGGTAAGCAGCGGGGCTATGTTGTCGAGAAAGTGTTCTTCAAGTGCGGCGTATTGCGTCTCTGTTAACTCTTTGATGGGCAGTGGGCTTATACCCGCCTGTTGCATCAGCGGCATGAGCTCTCGGTTCATCAACATGTATTGGTCGGCCACCATACCCGATGCCCTCATGCGTATCATTTCCAGCTGCTCTGTGGGGGCCAAGCCCGTGCGGTCGGCTGCTTTCTTGCCACTTTGGCGCAACAGCATCAACCCGCCTACGCGTACCTGGAAAAACTCGTCCAAATTGCTGGCGCTGATAGATAAAAATTTGACACGCTCCAAGAGTGGCAGTTCGCGACGGTATGCTTGATCCAGCACCCGTTGGTTGAACTCCAGCCACGATATCTCTCGGTTAATATACATATTGCCCTGTTGCGCCTACACTCTTGCGCGCCCTCCATCTTAGCATTTTCAAACGCCCATGGCAAGCTATAAGTTCTTGTTCATTGCAATAGGGGGCAGCTTCAAGAATGCCCATACCCTATACACTCAAGAATGCGCTATTTTACCCATTTTTATCAGCAGATTTGAAACAGCCCCGATTTTTACTATTTCGCTACCTTTGTAGAAAATCTTTGAGACACATGTGCTTCGGGGGGTGTATTGAGGCGCTTTTTGCCCTGAAATTTATTTTTTGCAAAATCGTGATAGATTTTGCTCGCTTGCTTTCTCTTTATTGGTGTAATTCACATATCTTATTAATCCAAACACAATAAAATGATGAATAAAATAAATAGACTCACTTTGACGGTCCCGGTAGGGGGAAAGAACACTACTACCAATCCTGTGCTCAATCTCTTCTGTGCCGCTAAATAATTCGTATAAAATCTCAACAATATATATAAACTATGATGGCAAAATTATTAGCATTAGGGTTGCTTTTTGCAGCGATAGGTTCGATTTTCAATGTAGGGTTCCTGTTGCCTCTAGGGTTTCTCGTGGCTACACCTGCTATTGTATGGTTTGGCCTGTGCGGGGGACGTAACTAACTTCTCCAATAATTAAAAACTAAAACAATACAAAAGAAATTAACGATATGAATAGTGTACCTTATGCTTTATGTGCTACATGTAGTATTGCCTGTGCTGCTATCGGCCATTTAACCGGCAATGAAATGTTGGCAATGATTGGAACAGTTGTGTATGTAATTTTTGCTATTCTGCTACTTATTAATCACCCTACTCATGGATTCAAAATCAAATCTTCCATTAAGCAGACTTTCGTAAATGGTGGTGTGGTGAGTGGCTTTGCTTGTGTGGGGGTATTATTTTTCGTAGCTTCTATTATAGGAATAATTGTAGCCCCGGTTACATTAATAATGGCACTGGTAAAACATTGATCTGGGCATTAAATAAATCTGATTCAGAGTTTCGGAGGTGTGATATATGGTAGCCCGGTGGTACTCCCCCGGGCTACTGCTCTATTAGCCCTGCCGAGGGAGTATATTTTGTTCGCTTGCGCTCTCAATTACTCTGCAAAACTTCGATTTTTTTTGTCGAATTGTGATAGAATTTGCCCGTACACACTCTCTTTATTGGTGTAATTCACTTATTTTATTAATCCGAACATTGTTATATTATAAATAAAACGAATCGATTTGTTGTGACGGCCCCGGTATGGGGAACTACTGATGCTGTTAATCGAATGAGATATCGGGCGCGTGTTAGGCAATGAGGCCGGACTCATTTGCTGAAGGTCTGATTATGTAAATGTTTAAGTAAAAAATTAATTCTCTTATGATTGCGTATAGATTAGGAATAATTTTTCGTTGTTTAATTCTTCTCGGAATCGGTGCATTATGTGCTTCTGTTATAGCTGCAAATATCGGAGACCCTGATGGAGATGGAATTCTTGTGACGTTTTTCATGTTGTGCGTGTATGCCGGAGCCGTGTGTGGTTGCATGGGGAATCGTGCGTATTTCGGCATGATGTTGGGGATACAAAATTTAGGTTGTATCGGAATGGCAGTATGGGCTGTTGCGGTAGCCTGTTTCAGTGTTATATTGATACCCATTGTTATAGCGTGGCAGTTAACGGCGCTATTCTTCAATTTGTTCTGTTCGTCCATAAACGTGACGAGAATTCTGTCTTTGAAAAAAGTGATATGTTGTTTATTATCAGTGTTGTTTATTGGGGGCGTCGCTCTTTACTATTTTAATATTTTTGATTTAGAAAAGGTATTCGGGGACAAAGATAATGGCGGAGATGTCAATTTAACTTATGTAGATAAATCATCTGATAAATCATATACAGATATTACACATAATCAATATATTGTAATAGCCGGTGGAGTGGATATGCAAGACGGGCGTACTCCTTTGCATCGTGCGGCCTTAGCGGGAGACAGCAGGCAAGTGAGTTACTTGATACAACAAGGCGCAAATGTTTATGATCAAGATAGTTATGGTAATACCCCCTTGCATCTTGCTGCTGCTGCCGGCCATGACTCGTGCGTGAGGCTTTTGGTAGAGGCTTGTCGTTACAACCTCCATTTGATAAATAGAGATGGTAAGACTGCATACGATGTTGCCATTCAGAATAAAAACTACTATTGCGCAGAAATAATCCGCGAGTATCTATAATGAAAATCATTTCTCAACCACAAACTTAAACAACGCCTATCATTTATGGGGGAGGAAACTGAACTTTTTTGCAAAATAGTGATAGAATTTACCCGCTTATCGTCTCTTTATTGGTGTAATTCATTTCATTTTATCAATCCGAACATTATTAAATTATGAAAAAAATATGTAAAATTGCTTTGACGATGCTGTTGTGCTCATTGTCTACCCCGGTATGGGCTGATGATGTCACGGCTAATCTAATGGTATACAAAGCACGTGCTCAGTATGATGCGAACGACTTCGAGGCTCAGGAACGCGCGTTCGAACTATTCTACGATGCTTATAGTGAGGCTGATTCTTACGATTTGCGTAAGCAAATATCTGATGAGCTGTGTATCATTTACCAAAATTATAAGCAGTTTGTTAACAACCATATGCCTCCGTATTTGGATGATTATACGTCGTCTAAAGCCTCATTTTATCAAAAATTGGCCAAGTATAATGATGCTCGCGGTATGCGTTTGTACGCTATCCATCTTATTATGACAAAAAATGACGCGGAAGGATTGGATTTGATGGTACGGGCTGCCAATGGAGGTGATGCCGCAGCTGCATTCTATATGGCCCGCATCTGTAAAAGAGGCCTGTTGGGCTGTACTGCCAATGCTGATACTGCCTATAAATGGTTAAAATTATCGGCAGAAAACGGTTTTGCCCCCGCCTGGGAAAAATTGTCTGCCATTCATTGGGATGGTGACTCGAATTGGAATGCCAACTGGAATCAGAATTACGCCATTACATGTTTGGATAAAGCCATTGAGCTGTACTCTGCGTTTACGTTGTGGAATGCTTCTAAGAATGAACAATTAACGATTTATATTAAATCCTTAAAACATATAAAATCTCATATGGAGAGCTTCGTTGGCTATGCTACGGGGTCTATCATTGCAGATTTCTATCCCACTTTCTTAGCATTAAGATTGTCCTTTTATTCTGAAAATGAAACAGGCTTAAGATACCGCGCTTATTATATTGGTGAGGCTATGGAAGAATACGGGCGCAGTTACCATATTGATGCAACCCAGCATTTGGATTTATCGTTAATCCCCATCCGCTTGTGTTCCATTGAAGACTATTCGGGCTTTGCAATCCCGAAATATACGGATGGTGGAGTGCATTTCCAAATTAACGTTGATGCCGAGGATCTGCCTTATATTACTGATGAAAGAAGTCGATGGCTGAGAGAAATTAAGCTGAATAAAATTATCGCACACGAAATGGCTCATTGTTATTTCTTCAGCAGATATTCTTATATTTCCGATAAAAAAATATTAGAAGGACAGGCAACCAACGCAGAGTATGCTTTCGCCAATTATACTTATTTTGTAGGTGGCTTAACAGCAGAAAATTTTGCTAATATGATTACTACTGAGTATGCGGGGTATTTCCGTTGGTATCGTTCTCATTGCCTAAAGGCGGACGGTGGTACGAATTGGGAGGTTATTGACTCATATGAGCGAACGGCGTCCCCCTATGGCCAGGGTGGCTCAAACCGCACTATTGTAGCCGGCCCCGACGGTGTCTTTGAAACTCCTCTTTTCTTTGACTGATATGAAAAACATACATTATCTTCTTGTTGTTGCTTGTTCTTTAGTGGGTGTATTGTCATCTTGTACCGAGAACAGAACTACATGGTACTCATTTCAAAACAAGCCACTGCCTCCAAGAGAGAGAAAGGTGTTTCTCCCTCAAACGCAGAGAGTGCCTTGTTCCCTATGCCATGGTTCCGGTATTGAAGGTGCGGTAAATATGTACTCCCCCATACCCACTACGCAGAAATGCTCTCGCTGCAATGGTAAAGGCTATTTTGAAGTATATTAACCCATTGCCACTAACGGGCTCAATTAAAAAGGGAACGCCGCCGGGCGTTCCCTTTTTAATTGTTGATAAATAGGATAAGCGTTTATCAGGCGCCGAGCTGGAAGCGCTCGAAGGAAACCACGGAGATGGTGTCGCCGAGCTCCTTGCCGATGTTGGCTACAAGCTTCTCTACGCTGATGGAGGGGTCCTTCACGAACTCCTGGCTCAGCAAGCAGCTCTGCTTGTAGAGGGCCCTGAGCTTTCCTGGAAGAATCTTCTCTAACAAAGCTTCGGGCTTGCCCTCTGCGATGAGCTGAGCCTTGGCAATCTCTTGCTCCTCAGCCACGAATGCGGGGTCAAGGGAAGAGGAGTCCACGCTCTTGGGTGCGCAGGCTGCAATGTGCAGGGTGATGTCCTTGCACATGGTCTGGAAGCTCTCTGCAGCCACGGTAGCAGCGTTGCCGCAGGCCACCTGAAGCAGAACACCTACCTTGCCACCCATGTGGATGTAGGAGACGATGCTGCCCTCGCCGGCCAGTGTGTAGCGGGCAAACTTGCGGAATTTCATGTTCTCGCCGATGGCAGCGCACTGCTCGGCCAGGTACTTCTCAACCGTGGTGCCGTTGATGGCTACGTTGAGAGCCTCGTCGAGGGTCTTGGCCGCAGAGGCCTTGAGGGCGGCGCCGATCTCGGCCACGAGAGCGCGGAACTTGTCGCCCTTGGAGCAGAAGTCTGTCTCGCAGTTGATCTCGAAGATGATGCCGTCGTTACCCTCTACGATGGTGGTAACAACACCTTCCTTAGCCTCGCGGTCTGCCTTCTTGGCAGCCTTGGCGATACCCTTCTCGCGGAGGTACTTAACAGCGGCGTCCATGTCGCCGTCGCACTCCATGAGGGCCTTCTTGCAGTCCATCATGCCGGCATCGGTCTTGATGCGCAGCTCTTTGACCATTTGGGGTGTAATATCAGCCATTGTCGTATTGTAAATTATTGATTAGGCAACCTTGTTGCTGTTGATAGCCTCCGTAAGAACGGAGAGAATCAGGCGGATGGAGCGAACGGCGTCGTCGTTACCGGGGATGGGGAAATCCACGGTGTCGGGGTCGGCGTTCGTATCGGTCAGCACGATAACGGGGATGCCCAGAATGTGGGCCTCGCGAATGGCGATATCCTCGTGGTCGGCACCGATGGCTACCATCACATCGGGGGCGCCACCCATGTTGCGGATACCCTGAAGGTTGCGCTGCAGTTTCTCGCGCTCGCGGGCAAGAGAGGCAATCTCCTTCTTGGACATCTGCTTGTACTCGGGCTGCTTGTCGAGGTTCTCGAGGTAGTCGAGGCGGGCAATGCTCTTCTTGATGGTAGCCATGTTGGTAAGCATACCACCCAGCCAACGGAAGTTGACGTAGTATTGACCGGTGGCCTCTGCGGCCTCCTTAACTGCCTCCTGAGCCTGGCGCTTGCAGCCTACGAAGAGGATCTTCTTGTTCTTGGCGGCCTTCTCGCTGAGGAAAGCGCAGGCCTTGTCGAGGCACTTCTCAGTCTCCTCGAGGTTGATGATGTGGATGCCATTCTTCTGTGTGAGAATGAACTTCTTCATGTTCGGGTGCCACTTGCGAGTCTGGTGACCATAGTGTACACCGGCCTCCACCATCTTTGTAATGAGTTCGTTAACCATTGTTTGTATTTGTGTTGTGTGTAACCTTGTGTCAGGATGCACGAGTTTGTGGAAGGTGCTGCGCTCTCGCCCCCAGCCTCCCGTTGTTGATATTGCAGCATCAGCAGGGGCAGGCAGAATATACCATTCTGCCCTTATTGTCAATCAAATTCACTCGAATTCTTTATTTTTTACAGGGAAACCTCACGTTATAACATGAGGTTAGTGGTAATTCAGATATCAAAACAGGCAAAGAAATCTAATTGTCCCCGCACGTACTTGACAATATGATAGATACATGTTATAAGTCTGTCTGTTATGAAAAAACTCATTCCCGTTTTGATTCTTGCACTGGGGCTTTCCTCTTGCGCCGTTAAGACTGTGAGCCGTACCGAGCTTTTCACTCCTAATACTACAACTCTCATCAACTCCGACGAGTTAACCAAGATGAAGTACTACGGCTGCGATGGCCAGTTCGATTACTACACCCGCGGGTTCAGCCGCTTGCGCGTGGCTAAGAGCGAGCAGTCCATCCCCGATGCCGCACGCTTTACCTTCAACAACTGGCAGGGTGGTAAGCTTTATACCGATTGCATTAAAGAGGTCGGCGCCTCTAAAGTGCAGGGGCTTATGGATATTCTGAAAGGTGCCCAAGTTCTGTAAGTATTCTGCTTCCTTTATATAAATTAGGTTAGAATATATATTCCTCCGCCCCCCCGGTAAATATATTTATTTGCCGGGGGGCTTTCTTTGAATTGTTGATGTTGTTATCGGCTAATTTAGCTGATAATTAGCCGTTGTTAGCCGATTGCGGCACTCATTACTTAGTAATGGTTTTGAGTCGTTTTTCAAGGTCCGGCACGGGGCTGAAGATAAACTCGCGCGAAACGAGTTCACAACGGAGGAGTCCGATTTTTTCGAGGGCGGTGAGGTCGGTGCGGGCAGTTTGCCTCACTACTTTGTACTCGTTGCAATGCGAGCTAACCGAGGTGCGGGCATTGGGGTGTTGCAAGAAGTGCAACAGCACATTTCTCTGACGGTGGTTGAGATAGGTAACCCCCGACAGCTCGGAGCGGAGCTGCTCTTGCAGTTTTTGTTTGTTGCGCAGGTGTTCGGTAAGACTTTCGATGGAGGCCAGTATGGTTTTCAACTGGTCAATGATGAAATAATTCAAGTCATTTTCGTCTTCTTCGGTATTCAAAAAAGACTCATAATAGCTGCGGGAGTGGCGGTAAATTTCGCGCGATATGGAGATGTACTCGAAAAGCCAATACCCGGCATGCAACATGCTCCAGTAAAACAGAGAGCGAGCGGTTCTCCCGTTGCCGTCTACAAAGGGATGGTCGTATGCCAGTTGAAAATGCAAGATAATGGCCCTGATAATGGGGTGAATATAGCAATCGTCGCCTTCTGCGTTGGCGAATCGGCACAGGGCTTTTAATCTTTCGGTCAGTTGCTCTGCCGGTGGTGGCATGTGGATAATATCCCCGGTATGCGTATCTTCGATGTAGACTTTGTCGGCGGGGCTGCGAAGCTCGCCTGCTTTATCGGGGTTTTTTAATGTGCCTTCTACCATGCTGCGGTGCAGCGAGAGTACAAAATCGGGCGTAAGCGGTTCGCTTTTACGCTGCAAAATCATGCGCATGGTGCGGTAGTTGTTCATGACCATCTGTTCATGCTCATCTTTCGGCGTGCGGTTGCTGCGTATAAGTTCTCGTGCCTCGGTGCGGGTAACAACGGCCCCTTCGAGCATGCTTGACATGATGGCTTCTTCCGCAAGAGAGGTCAGCAGGTATTTATCGCGCTCCGATACGCTGAATACACTGTTGGCATCTGTCATTAGTATTGTGCCTGCCGCTCGGTCAATTTTGTGAAGATATTGTTGGATGAGCTGAGTGGAGGCAAAGTTGAACTCCCCCCCTGCAGCGTTGCGGAGCTGAACACTCTGCCGCGCCAGCGTGCGGTGTAGCTTGATACCAAGCCACCATTGCTCCACTCTCATTCCGGCGGGTGCCCCCCTGTGCCGCAGCTCTTGCCAGCTCAGGTAGCGATCCATCCTCAAGGCTTCCGGCAATGCTTTTTGCATAATATCCACCAAGTTGTCGGTCTCTTGACCTATCAACTCTTTTAACTGTGGTACTTTGCTGCGCCGTTTCATACAGGTATTGTAGCATGAGCACGGCTTTTGTCAACTTTTATCGGCTAATTTAGCTGATAATTAGCCGTTGTTAGCCGATGTGGGGGCGGTTTTGGGTGATACAGGCGAGGGTAACTTACCCTTTGGGGGTATCGGCGTTTTCTTTTTTATCGCTCTTGATGAGGCGGTGGCAGCAGATGATGAAGAGCCCCCAAGCGATACCGCAAGAGAGAACCATGGTGATGATGCCGGCGAGTGTCATGTCGGTTTAATCGGGTTTATGGGTTTTGTGGAAACTGGGTGAAGTGCGAATAACAAAGGCCATGAAAAGGCCTACCAGTACAATCCATACCAAGGGGAAGACGGCACCGGGTTTCATGGCGATGAGATTGGCGATGTGATGATTATGCTCAATGAAGAGTGATTTGTAGGCCCATGATACAAAGATGGTGAGCATGAGGGCAGGGGTAACCCATGTGATGATGAAGGCCACCGGGCGCGGAAGCAACAGGCACGAGCCGCGGCGTAGCTCGGCCAAGCCTTTATGGGGGCCCCACACCACGCAGAATAGATATAGATAAAGCCCGGTGGTGAGGTAGAGACTGAGGTTGCCGAACCAGAAATCCATCGTGTCTAAGGCAATCAGGTCTTGTGTAAACCAAATGACCAACAGCGTGCCACACCCCAAGATGAAGCCGAGCAGAGATATGCTCTGCACGCGCTTGAGCCCCCAAAACTCTTCTAAAAAGGCTACCCCGGGTTGCAGCATCGAGATGGCGCTGGTAATGGCTGCTATAAAGAGCAGGAAGAAGAAGAGCGTGCCGAAGAACTGGCCGCCGGGCATGCTGTTGAAAACTTGCGGTAGTGTGTTGAAGCCCAGCCCGAATATGTTGCTGGTGGCTGCTGCCGCGACTCCCAAAAAACCGACGGCTGCGGGTATAACCATCATGCCGGCCAACCCGATCTCGGTGGCGGCATTGGCCATGTTGGCGGTAAGGGAGCCCAAGGCCACATCTTTGTTGCGCCGCACATAACTGGCATAGGTGCAAACGGTACCGAACCCCACGGAGAGCGAGAAGAAGACTTGCCCTGCTGCTGCCAACCACAAATCCGGGTTGAGTAGTCCCTGCCACAGGCTGATGCGTTTTTCTTTTATCTGTATGCCGGGGTTGGCTGCTTGCAGGGTGGTTATTTGTTGCGCTTTTTGCTCGGGCGTGGCAGAGGCGGGCACCAAGTCGAGCGTTTGACCATCGGCTGCATTTACCAGCACGACTTTATCGGGGTTCCACATGTAGCCGAGCCCCTCGTTGATGTTGCGGTGCGGGTAGGCGGCATCGGGGGTGCCTATGGTCAGCACGCGTACCAGTACAATGATGCAGGTGAGCAATAGCACGGGCATGCTCCATTTGCAGAACCATTCTATACCCCTGCTGACGCCCCGATAAATAAGATAAAAATTGAGTACCAGTACAATGGCAAAAAAGATGAGTGTGTTGGTTTGCCCGGTGAATACACTGCCGTTGCCGGCTGTGCCGGTGTATTCATCGAAAAATTGCCCGTATTGTGCCGCATGGGCCAGGCTGAGCTCGCCCGTGGCGGTGTGCCATGCGTAGCCAAGCGTCCACGCCTCCAGATAAATGTAGTACATGCACACGGTCAAGGGGGCCAGTACACCGGCAATGCCCAAGTACTTCCACGCGCGCGAGCCCGAGATGCGGTAGAAAATGGCAGCCGTGCTGTGCCCTCCCAACAAGCCGCCGCGGCGGCCTATGCTCCATTCTACCCAGCTGATGGGAATCCCCAGCAGCAGAAAGGCAATGAAATAGGCAATCATGAAGGCCCCGCCACCGTATTGGGCCGCGAGCCCGGGAAATCGCAAAAAGTTACCGAACCCCACAGCGCTGCCGGCCACGGCCAGCATGACACCGAGGTTGCTGTTCCAACTCTCTGATTTTTGTTTTTCTGACACCGGGTATTACGAGAAGGGTTCGCGGTCGTATTTGGTCTCCAGATTTTCGCCGTGTTTGAATCGGCGAGAGGTGCGGGCAATGAAACAGAAGAAGAGCGTAACCAATACCACCCACACCAACGGGAAGATGGCACCGGCTTTGCCCTCGATGATATTGGTGATGTGCCGGCTTTGTTTCACGAAAAGATTTTGGAAGACCCATGAACCGAAGATGATAATCATAATGCAGGGGGTCACCCAATTGATGAGAATAGCTATGTTGCGCCCTATGGGTATGGCTGCCCCGCTGCGCAGCTCTGCCAAGCCGTTGGCGGTACCCCACACATTGCGGAACATGAACAAAAAGAGCGCCGAGCTAATGTAAAGACTCATGGTGCCTACCCAGAAATCAAGCGTATCTAATGCCAGCAGGCCGTTGCCCGTATACCAGATGACAATCAGCGTGCCTACCGCAAGCATAAGCGCTACCAAGCATACGCTTTGTACGCGCCGAAGGCTCCAAAACTCTTCTACATAAGCCACGGCCGGTTGCAAAATGGAGATAGCACTGGTGATGGCGCCTATAGACAGCAATACGAAGAATAAAGTGCCGAAAAATGCACCGCCCGGCATGCTGTTGAATACCTGTGGCAAGACATTGAACCCCAGCCCGAAAGTGCCGGCGCCTGCCGCGGCTGCCACCCCCAACAGCGAAACCGCTGCGGGTATAATCATCATGCCTGCCAATCCTACCTCTGCTACCTCGTTTGCCGCATTGGCGGTGAGGGAGCCCAAGGCGATATCGTTGCCTCTCTTCACGTAGCTGGCATAAGTGCACACTATGCCGTAACCGATGGAGAGTGAATAGAATATCTGCCCCGCAGCAGCAATCCACAACTCGGGGTTGCAAAGCCCCTCCCACAGCGAAATTTCTCGGCGCTCTATTTTGGCCTGCGGGTATTGCTCTTGCAACCGGGTTATTTGGGATGCTTGCTCGGCCGGGCCGGCACCGGCCGGTACCATATCGAGCACCTGTGCTTCGTTAGTATTCTCGTTAATGGTAGTGGTGTCTACCAAAATCACTTTATCGGGATTCCACATATAGCCCAACCCCTGGCTCACGTTGCGGTCGGGGTAGGCGTCGTTGGGAGTGCCCATTGTCAATACCCTGATAAGCACAATAATAGCTGTAATCAGCAATATAGGCATGCTGATTTTGCTGAACCATTCTATACCTTTGCTTACCCCCTTGTACAATAAATAGAAATTAGCCAACAGGGCTACCCCGAAAAAGAGCAGCAACGTGCTCTCTCCGCTGAAAAATACAGCCCCGTCTTGTTGTGCACCGGTAAAGTCAGAGAAAAACTCGCCGTATTCTTTCGAGTTGTTAAAATCCAAATCGCCCATGGCCGTGTGCCAAGCATAGCCCAGGGTCCAGCCCTCCAGCGCTATGTAATACATGGCAATGCACAACGGTATGACTACCCCGGCCAGCCCCAGATACTTCCAGTACCGCGAGCGCGAGATAAGATAAAAGATAGAGGCTGCACTGTGCCCGTTTAATCTGCCGCCTTTGCGTCCTATGCTCCACTCTACCCAGCTGAGCGGTATGCCCATTAACAAAAAGGCACAAAAATACGCAATCATGAACGCCCCGCCGCCGTATTGTGCTGCCAGCCCTGGAAAGCGTAAGAAATTGCCGAAGCCGATGGCACTGCCCGCTACGGCCAGCACCACGCCTAGGTTACTGCTCCAATTCTCTGATTTTACGTTACTGCTCACGGTTAAGAAGCGGCATTATACGCTCTAACCCTCAAGCTGTCAAGTTTTTAATTTTTCCCTGGTTTCGCGCTATTCCGTCAAAACCGGTATAGAAAAGCTATTGCAGAATTTCCTCAAGGGCGGCGGAGCCGTGGTAAGTCGCTTCTTTTACTTTGAGTTTCAAATCTTCGTAGGCGTATACCATGTTGACGGCTGCGGGGTAGCACTCCAGTATGAACAGGGCAAGTATGTCTGCCTGCTCACCTACGGTGAAAACAGCGCGCAATTGCTTAATCTCAATGGCTGCGGCATCGGCACTTGCGCGGTCATGCACACCCGCCAACAGCTCATTGATGCGTTGTTGGGCGGCTATCTCTGCTTGGGCCTGCTGCAACAGCCCTTTCGTCAGTTTAACTTTATCCGTAAAATAAAAAGGTACATCAAAGCCTGCTGCTTCCAACTCTTCGAAGGTTACGGGGCGTGTGGCATCTTCGGCCGGGGTTGCCATGCACGGTATGCTGCCGAGCATAATGGCGATGGTATAGGCTAATGGCTTCATATCCCTCTCATGCTATACAATACCGCTACATATTTCAAGAAAAATCTTCCCGATAAACAAATAAGAGCACCGATTGAGGTGCGCCCCGGAAAAATGGTGATTTGGCCTTGCTTTTGAGCTAATTATTCGCTAAAGTTTCGGTGACTGTTTTTTTTGAGGTAATACGATGGTTGTTGGTCTTATGCGCGCAACATCAATACGGAACGGGGTTGCCGTTGCGTTCTTTAAGGCCCTTTCGCATGTTTTCCATCATGCGTTTGCCCTGTTTGGTGTGTTGACCGGTGATGTCGTATGAGGGGATGTGTTCATTCCAATCCTCATCGGAGCGCACGGTGGCCCAGTGTTCGATGGGGTAGCGGTGTCCTACGGGGTAAACGGCATCCAGCCATTCGGTGGTGTCGGCGCGGTCTGCCCAGTTGTCGGTATCAATATCGTCTTTTGTCGTGTAGGTGAGGCGGCCTGCCCCTTTCCAAGCATCGAGTATAACGCCGTCGGGCCAAGAGGCGTCTACAGCCTTCAGGTAGACACAGTTGTGTTCTCTGCCGGTTTCGCGTTTGTAAACACAGCAGCCTATTTCAAAGAAATGGAGTGGCTTGCGGCGCAGCTCGCGGTACATGTCGTGCTGGTAATGCCAGCAGAGTCCGCGCTCCAGGGCGTCTTCTTCTAAGTTGTTGACCAACCTATTATTGCGCCATGAAGGCCAGCGGCGCGGTTTGTTGATTCGACCTATGGCTGCAGCGGCTTTGTAGGAGGTATCAGCCAACATTTGTGCCTCTGCCCGTGCCTCGGGCAGTGCTCTTTGCGCTTCGGGTAAAAGCCGGATGAGCTCATCCCTGAGTTCTCGGCGCTCTTCTATTACCTCCGGCAAATCGGCATAGCCTATGGGCGGGGGTGTTTGGCAAGAGGGCAGGGCAGCAGCAGCTGCCAAGATGGCAAAGATAATGCGGCGCATGTATCAATAATTGATGGGTGAGTTGGGGTGTTGTTGGTGCCCCTCGATGATGTTGTCCATCATGCTGCGGTATTGCGGGGTAAACCACGTCTCGGGCCACCAAATGTCGCTGTAGGGAGAGGATAGCCCCAAGATGGAAAACTCGTACCATTTTCTCTTGTTTTGAATACTCACCCAGTGCTCCATGGGGTATTGGTGCCCCTCGGTGTATATCTGCGCCAAATAGGCGGTGATGTTTTCTCGGGGTTTCCATTGATCGGGGTTTAAATCCCATGCGTTGAACGCCTGTAAACGGCCGTTCCACGGCCAGGGATCCAGCACCCAAGCGTGTGGCCACCCTGTGTGCTTGGGGGTTACAAATACGCAATTATGCTCTCGGCGTGTGCCGATGTCGCGCCCGCAGCACCCGATTCTGAAATATTGCAACGGTCGGCGGCGCAGCTCGCGGTACATGTCGTGCTGGTAGTGCCAGCACAATCCGCGGTCTTGCAGACGCGAGTTGACTAAATAATTGCCTGCCCAACCGGGAAAATTCGAGTCGTAGAGCCGTGCTATGGCTGCACCTGCTTTGTAAGCTGTATCTGCCACCCAGCGGGCCTCTTGTTGCGCTTCGGGTAAGCACCTCACGTCTTCAGGCAGCATGTTGAGAAGATTTTCGTGCAGCGTTGCTCGGCGCTCCACCACCAGCGGGGTGTCTACATAGGAAATTTGGGGCGGGTAGCAGCTGCTCAGTCCGAGTGCGGCTGCCGTGCCTATTGCCGTATACGTGGCGATTTTCTTGGCTGCGGTCTTCATGCGGGCGCGCATTCTAGCATAACCGTTTGACAATGGCAAGTGTATAGCCAATCCATGACAAAAAAGCCGCTGCTTGGTGCAGCGGCTCCTTTGAATATTTCGTGTGGCTTGTGAGGGCTTATGCCTCGGGAGCTACGTTGACGCGGCGTCCCTCGCGATCGAAGAATACGCGGCCGTCAACCAATGAGAAGATGGTGTAGTCGCGACCCATGCCCACGCCCTTGCCGGGATGGAACTTGGTGCCACGCTGACGTACGATGATGTTACCGGCGATGACGGACTGCCCACCGAATTTTTTCACGCCGAGGCGCTTGCTGCGGGAATCGCGACCGTTACGAACGGAACCTTGACCTTTCTTATGTGCCATGACTAGTAAGAATCTATTGGTTTGTGGTTAATAATCAGGCGTTGATAGCGGTAATCTCTACCTTGGTGAGAGCGGCGCGGAAACCCTTCTTCTTGTGGAAACCCTTGCGGCGCTTGAACTTAAAGGCGATGCCCTTGGCGCCACGAGCCTCTGCGTCGAGAACCTTGGCCGTTACTGTTGCACCGGCAACCGTGGGGGTGCCTACTTTCGTTGCGTCGCCATCCTCTACCAAGAGAACTTGGTCGAAGGTGGTCTCGCCGTCGTTCACCAGCCCGGAGATACGGTCTACGGTGAGCACGTCACCTACCGTTACTCGGTACTGCTTGCTGCCGGATGTGAAAACTGCGTATGCCATAATTTTCTGAATTTTAGGATTGCACCCGCTCATGCGGGCTGGCACATTATATACATGCCTAGCCTTTTGGCAAGTCTAAAATTAAAAATTTTTCAAAAAATTGCAAAATAATGCATAAAATTTTCAAAAATGGGGCCGTTTTGGTGCAATCTGAGGCAGATATGGTAGCCTTGGGACAAAAAATAGCTGCTACCTTGCAAGGTGGCGAGGTGCTGGGGTTGGTGGGCGACTTGGGGGCCGGTAAAACGCATTTGGTGCAGGGCATCTTGCAGGGGCTTGGTGCCGGCAACCCTGCAGCCAGCCCCACATTCTCCCTCGTGCACGAGCACGCGGATGGGCGCGTGCCCGCCGTGCATTTCGACTTCTACCGCATGAAGAGCGAAGAAGAAGCTCTCGGCATGGGGTGGGATGAGTACCTGAGCAGCGGCAGCGTATTGCTGGTAGAGTGGGCAGACCGCTTTGACGGCATGCTCATGCCGGCAGATACCCTCTGGCTGGTACTCAAACATGTCAGCGATTCGGTGCGTAGTGTGGCGCTGGCTTGTTAATTCAAATCATCTTTGTGGTTTAAATTTTCGATTTTAGGCTTTTCATAGGTCATATGCTGTGCTAGAATACCCCCGACATAACGTGCATTAAACGTTAGCACCTTTGATTTTATGACGCCGAAACACATTGTAGCCGTAATTGACTATGGCTCACAGTACACGCAGCTTATTGTCCGCCGTGTGCGTGAGCTGGGCTTCCTGGCCAAGTTGTATGCCTTGGAAGACCTGCATGAGATCAGCGAGCCCGGAGCCATTATCCTCTCCGGTGGCCCGCGCAGTACCTCCGAGCCCGACGCCCCCGATATCGACTTCGAGTGGCTCAAGGCTTTTAATGTGCCCATATTGGGCGTATGCTACGGCATGCAGCTGCTCAACATCAAAACCGGTGGTACAGTACGCAGCAGCAACAAGCGCGAGTACGGCCCCGCTGCCCTTATCCCCGAAAAACTCGAGGGCTTGTATGCCGATATGTCCCCCTCTTCTCAGGTGTGGATGAGCCACTCCGATACCGTAGACCACTTGGCAGATAACTGCAAGGTTATTGCCCGCAACAGCGACGGCGTGCCTGTGTCTCTGCAGTGGGGCGACAGCATGTTCGGCATCCAGTTCCACCCCGAGGTGACGCACTCCCACGAGGGCCGCACCATTCTGCGCAACTTCCTTTCTCACGCCAAAGAACTGGCTCCATTCGATATCGGCGACTTCAAGCGCGAGCTCATCGAAGATATCCGCGCCAAAGTGGGCGACAAACAGGTGGTTTGCGGTGTCTCCGGCGGTGTAGACAGCACGGTGTTGGCCGTATTGCTGCACGAGGCCGGTGTCAACGTGCGCTGCATCTTTGTAGACAATGGCCTGCTTCGCAAAGACGAGGCTAAAGAGGTGCAAGCCAACTTTGCCCGCATGGGGGTTGAGATAGAAACCGTAGATGCCTCTGCCCGTTTCTTGGAGGCTCTGGCCGGCGAAACCGCCCCCGAGAAGAAGCGTCGCATTATCGGTAACTTGTTTATCGATGTGTTCTGGGATGCCGTGGGCGATGCCGAAATGCTGGCCCAGGGTACACTTTATCCCGACGTTATCGAGAGCGCCAGCAACGCCAAGAGCAAGGCCTCTGTTATCAAAACCCACCACAACCGTGTGGAGCGCGTGCTCAAAATGCAAGAGGAGGGCAAGGTGATAGAGCCGCTCGCCTTCCTTTTCAAAGACGAAGTGCGAGAGCTGGGTGCCTCCATGGGCATTTCTCACGATATCTTGTGGCGCCATCCCTTCCCCGGCCCCGGCTTGGCCGTGCGCTGCCCCGGCGAGGTTACTAAAGACCGCCTCGACATCATCCGCGAGTGCGATGCCATCTTCATCGGCACCCTTCGTAAGTGGAATTGGTACGATAAATGCTGGCAGGCCTATGCCGGTCTTATTCCCGTCAAAACCGTCGGTGTTAAGGGCGACGAGCGCTCCTACGAATTTGCCACCAACCTGCGCGCCATCGTGTCGGAGGACGCCATGACCGCCGACTGGGTGCAGCTGCCCTACGACCTGCTGCGCGAGGCCTCCAACCGCATCCTCAACGAGGTAAAGGGTATCAACCGCGTGCTCTTCGATATCAGCACCAAGCCCCCGGCATCCATCGAGTGGGAGTAATTTCCCCCACATCCATTTGATAATTTTAACGGCTGTCCCCATCTTGCGGACAGCCGTTTTTCTTGAGCTAAACTATAGTGACCAAGCGTCTTTCATTTTTTTGGGGGGGGAGAAGCTAGAGAGAAAACGAGCGATACCGTTGGGGTATCGCCCGCTTTAACAACTCAATCAACTCTGAAATTACATGAAAAAAACGTGGCTCACTTTCGTGTCCTTATGCAGAGTAAGACACGGCTGGGGCAATCTTGTTCAAATTTTTATGCAAATGGGTTGATTTTGGTATTGCTGTTATTTACAGAAGGTTTCCCAATCGTTGAGGAGGGAGGCATGGCCGGATTTAATGACCGTGCCGTGTTTGTCTACAACCGTGGCACCGGGCAGAACCGAAACCGGGGTGTAGCCCGGTAGTTTGTGGGCATCGGCATCCATCACGGCAGGGCACTTCATGCGCTCTGCCTTGACGTATTTTTTTGCAGTCTCTTTCGTCGAGTCGTGGTTGACATGAATGACCTCCACCTTGGCCTTCTTCATTTTTTTGTAGGCCTTAACAATGGTGGGGATGAATGTTTTGCAGGCTACGCAAGTGGAAGAGGAGTGCAGGTAAACGTAATACTTGGCCGTTTTAGAGGGCTTGCCGTTGAAGAATTCCATACCCTCCAATGCTTCGGCAACTGCACCCGGGCCGTCAGAGTCGGGTTGATTGGTGAGCTGGCGCCATTGCAGCACCATGCGCCCATGCCCGGTGGTAACGGTGTTGCCATCTGCATCTATTAAGCACATGTTGGGTATACCGTTGCCTTTTACGAAACCGGGCATACCGGTAATATGAACAGGCAGTATGCCTGCAAACTCGGCATTGTAGCCGGCTAAATATTTTTTAGCGCCTGCTTCGTTTTCGCTGGCCAGCAAAATAAGCTCTACCCCCGCCTCGCGCATCTTGGGGTATTGCTCAATAATCTTGGGCATCACGGCCTTGCAGGGGCCACACCACGAGGCCGATTCTAATATAAAATAATGCGTGGCGGCAGGGTTGGGCTTTACCTCGGTAAAGAAAGTTGCCCCCTGCAAAAATTCTCCTACAACGCCAATCTTGGCTTCTTTCTTTTTGCTTTTCTTGCCTTTTTTCGATTTCTTTTTGGGTTTGGCCGATACCTCTTCCGTGGCATCGGTTGTATCAGCAAAAGTGAGTGGCTGCGTGCCTATGAAAAGTCCGGCCAACAGGGTCAGAAAAAATGCTTTGTGTTTCATGCTGCTGTTATTCTACCATGCGTAAGTCCCCTTGGTCAATAAAAAATGAAAGAGCCGAGCACCTTACGGTATCCGGCTCTTTCTTACCACTATAATAACATGAAAAAGACAATTTTTTGAGGGGTCTATGTGCTTTCGCACAGCCTGTATGCTGTATTATACACCGCGTAGTAGGTGCTTGTTCAAAAAAAATGTGAAGAATGTTAAAAAAGGGTGCGAGGTGGTATATTTATGGGATCAATCCTCAAATGCGAGGGTTTTGCACCAGCCGTCTCGCGGGGTTTGGGTATTGGGGAAGATGGCGCGTGCCACCTCGCGGAAGGCTTTGGGATTGGGCAGAGAGGGGCTGTAGTGCGTGAGCCACAGTTCTTTTACCCCGCCGGCAGAGGCGGCCAGTTGGGCTGCTTCAGAGAAGAGCATGTGCTTGTTTTCTTTGGCCTTGGGCAACATGTCGTCCTCGCCGTACATGCCCTCGCAGATAAAGAGGTCCGCACCGTGTGCTGCCGTGCGAATGGAGTCTGTGGGGCGAGAGTCCGTGCAGTAGGTGAGTTTAAGCCCCTTGCGCGGGGGGCCCAGCACCATGTCGGGCGTGTAGGTGAGCCCCTCGTGGGTGATGATTTCGCCTTTTTGCAAGCGGCTCCAAAACGGCAAGGGGATATTGTGTTCTTTGGCGCGGGCGGCATCAAATTTGCCCGCGCGGGGCAAAGAGATGCTGTAGCCGTAGCAGGGTATACCGTGGTTGACGGCAAAGGCGGTAATATCGCAGTCCAGAAAATACATGAGCTGCTCGTCAGTATCGAGCTCGCTTACCTGAATTTCAAACGGGAGACTGGGGGCAATGCTGCGCAGGGCATACACCACGCGCTCGGTACCCGTGGGGCCTACAATCGAGAGGGGCTCCGTGCGCCCCATGTTACCCATGGTAAGCAGCAGCCCCGGCAACCCGCTGATATGGTCTGCATGTAGGTGAGTAAAAAGAATCTTGTCCACCGGTTTGAGGCTGAGCCCTGCTTTTTGGGCGGCAATCTGCGTGCCTTCTCCACAGTCTATGAGAACAGCGTGCCCACTGTAGCGCACCATCAGCGAGGTGAGCCATCGATTCACGAGGGGCTGGGTGCCGCCCGTTCCCAATAAACAGATATCAAGCACGGTGGAAGTGTGGCACAGTTGCGGGACTTTGTCAAGTGCATCTTGCCAAACTGTCAGAGAGCTGCTATAATGCCCGGTATGAAGATGCTTGTATTCGGAGGCACGGGCAGAACCGGGCAGGTGGTATGCCGCACGGCAAAGACTGCCGGGTGGCAGGTGTGTGCCCCGGCCCATGCCGATTGCCCGTTGGAAGATACCGATGCCGTGAGCGATGCCGTGTTGCAAAGCGATGCAGATGCCGTGGTGAATTGTGCGGCCATCAGCGGGCTTGAGGCATGTTTGGATGACCCACTGCATGCCCACTTGGTGAATGCCGTAGCCCCGGCAGCCATGGCCTTGGCCTGCCGTCATACAGGCGCGCGTTTTGTCCATTTGTCTACCGATTATGTGTTGGATGGTCGC
This sequence comes from Akkermansiaceae bacterium, assembly GCA_015062055.1. Taxonomy (GTDB): domain Bacteria; phylum Verrucomicrobiota; class Verrucomicrobiia; order Verrucomicrobiales; family Akkermansiaceae; genus Akkermansia. Next base: position 6,192 of record SUVK01000022.1, on the reverse strand, counting down.
CGCGCCGGGCTCAAAAACGAGTCTGCCAAATGCAAACCTGCCAGCGTGTATGGAGAAAGCAAGCGCGAGGGTGAGATGCAAGTGACCGAGGCCCTTCCCACCGCCCTCATTCTGCGCGTCTCATGGGTATGCGGTAATCCTGCCAAACCATCATTTGTGGAGTCTACCCTCATTAAAGCCTTGCGTGGTGAACCCCTGGCAGCCATTGCCGATAAGTATTCTTTACCCACCGATGCAGAGGATATTGCCCGCGCTATCATGGCCCTGTTGCCCACTGCGGCATGCGGTGTATACCATGTGTGTGCCACGGGAGAGCCCGCCAGTTGGCACACCTGCGCACGCTTGGCGTTGGAGTATGCCGTCGAGGCTCACGCCCTCCCCGCCATGCCCGAGCTGGCGCCTCAGCTGCTGAAAAATGCCACCTTTTTTCGAGAGGTGCGCCCCCCTCATACGGCCATGGATAACGCCGCTTTGCAGGCTGCCGGTGTGCCCATGCCTACTGTGCAAGAGACCATACGGCGTGTTTGCCGACGCCTTTTGAAAAACAATTTGCTGTTAAATTGAGATTTTAGGCTTGCATGTCGGATATGAATGTGTTATGATTCCTGAACGCCGAATTGGCGGGAATTCGAATTTTATCCATCCATGAAAGTTGAACTTATCGAGAAAGCTGCTCAGATTGTAGGTGATAACCAATTGTTGGTCAACATCGTATCTCAGCGTGTACAGCAACTCAACGGAGGTGCAGACCCCTACGTGCCCACCACTCCCGAAACCGGAACAGGCGACATTGCTCTCATGGAAATCATCGAGGGTAAGATTGTTTGGCGCGAGAATACGGAAGAAGCATGCTCCGCCGGCTCCGACCCCGACAACTTATTTGACGAGTTGTTCTCCGACTCCCCCGAGGCCCCGGCCGCGGAGGATGACCGCACCATCGTAGCAACGATAGACCTGTAAATCGGCGGTTAGAGATTCTGCAATCTTACCCCGTTTGCAGAGCACACCATTTCAGGGCGGTTCGGTACCCGGAGACCCCGGCAACCGAACCGCTTGTTTATAACCCACCCCATCAAATTACCATGGCAAAGAAACCGGCACTCGCCACCAACCTGATTGCAAGCAATAAAAAAGCAGGCCGAGATTATGAAATCATCAGCCGGCACGAGTGTGGTATCGAATTGCGTGGCACAGAGGTAAAGTCCATACGCGCCGGCAAGGTGAATGTGGCAGATGCCTTTGCCCGCGTAGAAAAGGGCCAGCTCTTTTTGTACGGTTGCGATGTTCAACCGTGGGAGACGGCCGGTAAGTGGTTTCAGCACGAGGCCAAGCGCCCGCGACGCTTGTTGATGCACAAGCGCGAGATTTTGAAGCTTGAGATTCAGCAAGCCCAGCGTGGCTATGCCTTACCCCTGCTGCGCATGTATTGGAAAAATGGTAAGGTGAAGGTAGAGCTGGGCACCGGCCGCGGTAAAACCCACCAAGACCGCCGCTATGACCTCAAAGAACGCGCCGCCATGCGCGAGGTAGACCGCGAGGTGATGCGCTTTAACAAGGGTAAATGGTAAGAGTAGCCGTAGCTTAAAAATTGTATAACCCACCCCAAAGCCCCATCCCGAAACCGGGATGGGGCTTTGGGTGAAGGGGTTATTTCTTATCGCCTGCGCTGATGAATCGAGCAAAGATTTTATAGGTAGCAGGCATGACAAAGAGATTGAGAATGGTAGCCGAAACCAGACCACCGAATTGCACAATGGCAAGGGGGGCAAGCAACTCGCCACCGGGTTGGTCTTTTGCCCAGATGAGGGGCAGCAAACCGAGGATGGTGGTGAGAGAGGTCATCATGATGGGGATAACTCGCTCTGTTGACCCGGCTCTTATAGCTTCTACCGGGCTCATACCGCTGAGCTCGAGCGCGCGATAGCGGTTGAGCAAAATAAGCCCCGAGCGTATGGCAAAGCCGATAACCGTCACAAAGCCCACCAGCGAGCTCACGGAGAGAATGGGGTGAATATAGCCTTGCCCACTGAAGACGGAGTGCACCGTCTCGGGCGAGGCCAAGAACACGGCCACAATACCACCCACCAGACACAGCGGAATGTTAATGAGTGTGACCAGCGCGCGGCGTACACTGCCCAGCGAGCTTGCTAGCAACAAGACGATGAGTACACAGACAACGCTGCCCATAATGTAGAGGCGTTGGCCCGCAGATTCTCGACTCTTGATGGTGCCTGCATATTCTACCGTGCAGCCCATGGCATTCATGACCGGGTCCAGCTTTTCTCGGCAGGCTTTGGCCAAGTCGCCCAAGTTTGAGTCGGGCGAGGGGTTGCAAGAGATCATGGCCTTGCGGCGGGAGTTGTCGCGCAAGATGAGGTTGGTGGCCTCGGTGCGGTATACGTGGGCTACCTCGCCCAGCGGTACTTTCTTGCCACCGGGGGCTACTAATTGCAGGTTGCGTACATCGTCAATGCTGCGGCGCAGGTCGGCATCCAGTCTCAACATGACATTCCAGTGGTCAAGGTTGCGGATAATTTCGCCCACCTGCAAACCATTGAGGGCGGCCGATACTTGCTCTGCCGCCTCGGCAATGGTGAGCCCGTAGGCTGCCAGAGCCTCGCGGTTGTAGTCTATTTGAATGGTGTCAACCATCACCTCGCGGTTGGCGCGGGCATCTGCCACCTCGGGCATCTCAGACAAAATAGTGGCTGCCTTTTGGGCTGCGGCGCGAATTTGCGGGAGGTCGTCGCCATAAATGTTGATGGCTATTTCTGAATTAGAGTTTGAGAGGGCAGAGCTGATACGGTGAGCGATGGGGTAACCCACCATGCCGCTTACACCGGGTATATTTTGCATGGCTGCCTTAAACTGCTCGCGCATTTTACGCTGGTCTTTCGAGAGGTCTACACGCACCACCAGCTCGCTGGCGCTCACGGGCTCGGCGTGTTCATCATTCTCGGCACGGCCGGTGCGTTGGGTTACTGTTTTAACGCCGTCTATCTTTTGAACCTCTTGCATGACTTGGCGAGAGATGCGTTCGGTCTCCTCAAGCGAAGTGCCGGGTACAGCGTTAACAAAAAGCGTGTAGCAGTCTTCATTGAATGGGGGCAAGAAACTCGTGCCGTATGTGCTGCCCAGCCAGAGCGAGGCCCCCGTGATACCCAGCAGCGCCCCGAATACAGTTTTGGGCCAAGCTAAGCAGAAGTTGAGCATAGGGGTGTAGACTCGTTTGATGAATCTCGAGGTGGCAGAGTCAACATCCTTGCTTTGGTTTTTGCCGGCCTTAAACCAAATGATACACAGCGTGGGGATGAGGGTGAGCGATACCAGCAAAGAGGCCGCCATGGCCAGCATGTACGATATGCCCAAGGGACGGTAGAATTGCCCCTCGATACCACTCAGGAACAGCAGCGGTGCAAATACCAGCAGAATAATCAGCGAGGAGAAAGAGATGGAGTTTACTATCTCTTTCTTGGCATCCATCAGCACGCGGTAGCGGCTCTTTTGCTTTTCTTTGGGCTTGGCGGCATTGCGGCTCAGGGCTCGCCATGCAATTTCTACAAAGATGATGGCATTATCCACCACGTCGCCCACGGCTACGGCAAGACCGCCCAGCGTCATGATGTTGACCCCCAAACCGAAAACGGGGAATACTGCCATGCCCAGCAATACCGAGAAAGGCATGCTGATGAGGGTGATAATGGCAGTGCGGAAGTTGAGGAGGGTCAGCAGAATGACCAGCACTACCACAATGGCCGCTATGAGGATGGTCTCTTTCCCGTTCTCCAGCGACAGCTCGATGAAGTCTGCCTGGCGGTAGCCGTCTGCATACAACTTGATGTTTTTGGGAAGTCGGCTTTTCTCGAACTCCTTCACGGCGGCATCTACCGCATAGGTGAGCTCAAGCGTGTTGGCGCCGGGTACTTTTTGAACGGAGAGCACCACGGCCTCACCTCCGGCAGCTCCCCCGGCTCGGCCATAGCCGGCATTGCCGCGGCGGGGGGCGCCGTCAATTTTAACATCGGCTACGTGTTCTACACGCACTACGCCATCGGTAGGGTGCTCTGTTACAATGGCGCGTTTGATGTGCTCCGTGGTAAAGGCGCGGGTGTTTTGTTGAACGGGCAACTCGACCCCTGCCACGTCTTCCAAATAGCCGGCAGGTATGCTGCTTTGGGCGGCTTCTACAGAGTCTTTGAGATTATCGAAACTCACGCCTGCTTGCCGCATTTGTTCGGGGTCGTAGGCAATTTGGTACTCGGGCAAGCGCCCCCCCAGCACGGTGACTTGACCCACACCGGGTATTGCCAGCAGACGGTTGCGTAGCTCGAACTCAGCCACGCGCCTTACCTCCAGAGGGTCGGCGGTTTCGTCACCTTGTAAGGCTATCACCATGATTTCGCCTGTTACTGAGACAATGGGGGCCATTTCGGTTTCTACCTGCTCGGGCAGAGATTCTCTCACCGTGGCCAAGCGCTCCGACACGATTTGACGGGCCAGGTAAATGTCCGTACCCCAGTCGAAATCCACCCACACAAAGGAGAGCCCCCCACCGGAGGAGGAGCTGACATTGCGTACACCCGGGGTGCCTTGCATGGCCGACTCCAGGGGGATGGAGACGTATTGCTCTACTTCTTCGGCAGAGAGCCCGCCGGCTTCGGTTTGAATGGTGACGCGCGGTTGCTTGAGCTCCGGGAACACATCCACCGGTAAGGTTGCTACAACAAAGATGCTCAGCGCTGCCAAAATCAGCGAGATGAGCACCACGGTGATGCGGTTTTTCAGACAGAATGATATCAGCGCATTCATGGTCTTTCAAGAATCAATGCTCATCGCCTTCGTGGAACACGCCATCGGCATGGAAGTGCCCCGCCTTTTTCTTTTGCCCATCGCCGGGGATGAGGTACTTGAGCTCGTAGCCACCTTTTACCACGATTTTTTGACCGGGTGTAAGGCCTGATACCGGGGTCATGCCACGGCGACTGGTACCGGCCTGCACCTTAACCATAGCAAACTTGCCCTCACCTATTTCTACGAATACTACATCGTCTACTCCTACTTTAATTACGGCAGAGTCGGGTACCGACACCATGCCGTGGGTATCACCGGCAGCGTACAAATCTAATCTGCAAAGTTGGCCGGGTTGCGCCCCGGCGGGTATACCGGAGGGGGTAAAATATAACTCGCGCGTGCGGGTGGTGTCATCTACTTCTTCGGCAAGACGCCACGTGCCCTCGACCGTTTGCTGTTCTCTACCGGTGGGTATGGTGGCACGCACCGTGGTAAAGTGGGGTACGTCGGATGCATAGAGGGTGGTGGCGATTTCCATCTCCTGCACCTTGCTCATGGAGATTACGGGCGAGCCTTGCTCTCCCCAGCTGCCTTGGGTAACCCCCACGTTGCGTACGGTGCCATCGGCTTCGGCTCGTACCTCAAGCACGGTGAGCCCGTTTTGTTTTACTCGGGTGCCACCCAGCTCCAGCATTTTGAGGCGGGTGTTTGCCGCAGCCAACTCATGCTCCAACTGGGCGAGCTCGGCATTTTTGTTGGCTACCTCTACCTCCAAATCTTTGTTGCGTGTTTTGAGTTTTTCGAGCTCATCGATACGTGCTTGCAGGGTTGCTTTTTCGGCCGTGCAGCGTGCGATGGAGGCCTCGATGCCGCTTACCTCCGCCTCCAGCTCAATGAGGTCGGGGCTTTGCACGGTGTAAAGTAAATCTCCTTTCTTTACCTGTTGCGCCGATTTGACACGCAGGGTAATTCGTCCACCGCAGGGCATGGCATAGGTTTGCATGGAGTGACCGGGCGTAGTGAGAAAACCGTAGACGCTATGTACCAAAACATCCTTTACCGGAGGAACGGACTCGATTCGCATATTGACTAAATCTCGGGCGCGGGCATCGGCCTCTACGATGATGGTTTCGCCTGCACTGCATGTTTCGCCGGGCGCGTGGTTGTGCCCGCTGTGATCATGGCCGTGCGTGCAACCGGGACCGTGCACGTGTGCCTCCTCAGCGTGGTTGTGAGAGCAGCCTTCGCCGTGCACGTGTTCTTCTGTGGCGTGGTCAGCGTGGTTGTGAGAGCAGCCTTCGCCGTGCACGTGTTCTTCTGTGGCGTGGTCAGCGTGGTTGTGAGAGCAGCCTTCGCCGTGCACGTGTTCTTCTGCGGCGTGGTCAGCGTGGTTGTGGAAGC
>SUVK01000078.1 GCA_015062055.1 Akkermansiaceae bacterium | reverse complement strand
GTCCTTCCCCCTATCCCCCATCCTGCTAGGGCAGTTTGGGCTCCTTTGGAGACTTTTTGGGAGGGCTTTCGGTGTCGCATTTGATTTTACAACTTGCAATTCATGCTTTAATCTTGACTTGTAATGGCCATTTGTTCATAATATCTGCGTGATTAAGAAAACTGCTACTGTTGCCTTGTTGGCAACGTTTCCTGTGTTTGCGGAGCCTGACGGTTCTGTGGAAGGTGGTGTCGCGCCGGCGGTAGAGCCCGCACCGGTGGTTGAAACTGCCCCGGCAGAGGCACCCGCGTCGGTGGTGGCTCCTGCGCCCGTTGTAGAGCCCGCCCCGGCGGGGGAATTGCCCCCTGCCGTTGAAACTGCTCCTGCTGAAGAGCCCGCGCCGGCGGTAGAGCCTGCGCCTGTGGTGGAGCCCGCGCCTGCGGTGGAGCCCGCGCCTGCGGTGGAGCCCGCGCCTGCGGTGGAGCCCGCGCCTGCGGTGGAGCCCGCGCCTGCGGTGGAGCCCGCGCCGGCATCAGCCCCTCCCGTTGTGGTCAAGCCATCTGCGGTAGATGCCTACAGAGGTATTGTCAAAATAGAAGTGGCCATACGCGTGCCGGATTATGCAACCCCATGGCAGAGCGGCAAGTTCGGTGCCGGTAATGGTACCGGCTTTATGGTATCGCCGGGTGTATTCATGACCAATGCTCACGTGGTGGCCAATGCCGAGCGTATCACCGTATCTCCTTATGGCGATGCCCGCAAGTATGCAGCCCGTGTCAAGCATGTGGCGCACGATGCCGACCTGGCGCTCGTAGAGGTAACGGAAGCCGCCGAGGCGTTCGCCGAGTTGCCCTGCTTGCAGTTCAGTGATCAACTGCCTAAACTCGAGGACGAGGTGCGAGCCGTGGGGTACCCCATCGGCGGTAGCCGCTTGTCGGTAACGCGAGGCATCGTTTCTCGTATAGATACAACCCTTTACTCTCATTCTCAGAGCGAAAGTCACCTCACCGTGCAGATAGATGCTGCCATTAACCCCGGTAACAGTGGTGGCCCTGTTTTGATGGGCGATAAGGTTGTGGGTGTGGCATTTCAGGGGTTGATGCAAGCCAACTCTACAGGGTATATGATACCCATGCCCGTGATTAAACGTTTCCTCAAAGATGTAGAAGATGGCCACTACGATAAATATGTTGACTTAGCCGTAGAGTTTTTCCCCCTCACCAACCCGGCCATGCGCAAGCATTACGGTTTGGCAGAGAGCTCACCCGGTGTGTTGGTGGGGCGTGTGGTGAAGGGCGGGGCCTGCGATGGCGTGCTCGAGCCCGGGGATTTGCTGCTGGCTATCAATGATTACCCCGTAGACCGCTCGGCCATGATCGAGCTGGATGGCGAGCGCGTTTTGCTCGAGGAACTGGCAGAACGCTCATTTAAAGGTGATAAATTACGCATGCGTATTCAACGCGATGGCGTGCAACATGATGTTGTAGTAGAGCTCAAGCCCTTTGTGCCGGGCGCTATTTTGGCTCAAGAATATGACTGTATGCCTCGCTATGTTCAGTTTGGCGGCTTGGTGTTCCAGCCTTTACACCGTAATGTTGTTGCGGCTCACCAAATCAACCTCACGACACTGAATGTAGATGTGGAAGACTACCTGAAAAATGGTGATTCCCTCGAAAAAACAGACTTGGTTATTGTGACCAAGGTGTTGAAAGACGAGGTAAATGCGCGCTATACCTCATACGGTACCCGCATGGTTACCAAGGTAAACGGTGTAGAGGTTAAGGGCTTGGAGCATTTGTACACGCTTCTTTACCCGGAGGATGGTAATCGCCCTCCGTACACCGTGATAGAGTTTGCAGATTCGCCCCGCCCGCTGGTGATTGATAATGCTGTTATCAATGCTGCTAATGAGCGCGTCAATGCTCGTTACGGTGTTCCGGCTCCTGCCCGACTTAAATAATTTTCTACAATTATACATTTATGCATCGTCTATTGTTTATACTTGCTCTTTCGGGGCTGGCCCTTACCGGTTGCAACCCTACGGAGCGTACTGCCATTACCAAAAAGGTAGATAAAAAGCAACCGACCACGCAGCCCGAGCAGCCTTTGCCCCCGGCAGAAAAACCGGCGGTAACGCAGCCCGAGCCTTCGGCTGCTGCCTTGCCTGATGCATCGGCCTCCCTGCTTACCGTTTCTCTCACCGTGCAAGATTATAATCGTGTGATGCCGTGGGAGAAAAGAGCGGCTTCGAGCGTCAAACACATCGGCGTATACTTAGGAGAGGGTAAAGTGCTTACCCTCGGGCGAGATTTGGGTATTGCCAATTATGTCGAAATAAGCCTGCCCGACTCTACTCGTACTGTTTCTGCCCGCGTCTTGCGCTATGACCGCGACCTCAATTTAGGTTTGCTTATAGTAGAAGATAAGCAAGATGCCACCATTTTTGAAGGCCGTACCGCACTTTCGCTCGGCGAGCCCCTCTCCCGCACCGATAAAGCCACTTTGCATTGCACCCTCAATGGTACGCAGGCGGTCTCTATTGATTTGCAGGGAGAAGTAGGCTCTTCTGAGTTGGGGTTGCCCCGCTTGCAAATGCGTGCAGACCAAGCCGTGCCCGGCAATTACAGCCATGGTGCCCCGGTGGTGGTAAATGGTAAACTCGTGGGCATTTCTTGCGGTTACAATGCGGCTTCTCGCCAGCTTAAGGTTATCAATGCCGACCTTATCGGTCGTTTCCTCAGTGCTGCGCCCGAGGCGCCTCAAGGTGTGCCGATTGCCGGGGTAACTCTGGTTGAATTGACCGACCCCGTCTTCCGCAGCTACCTGAAACTCAATGATGCCAGCACGGGGGTCTACATCAGTAAGGTGGATCCTGCCGGTGCAGCAGCTGCTGCCGGTCTGCAAAAAGGCGATGTGATCACATCGGTAGAAGGTCTCAAAATCGACAACCGCGGCCGTTGCGAGATACCCCTCTACGGTACGATGGATGTTACTACCGTAATGCGCTACCTCAAGCCCTTGGGCGAAACCCTCAAGGTTACTTATAGCCGAGACGGCCAAGAGCACGAGACGGTGTTACAGCTCAACCGAGATGCTGAGGAAAAGGCGCTTATCTATACGGAAAATGCAGAGGATGCCCCGCGCTATTTCATATGGGGTGGTTTGGTTTTCCAGCCTCTTACCACCAATTATATGAATGCGCTGCAACAAGAAGCCAAGGCTCTGCCCATTGAGTTCATGAAATTGTCCGACCAAGAGGAAGAGTTGCAAAAACGTGGCTTCAAAGAATTAACGGTTCTTACCCTGGTGGTGCCCACCAAGGCCACTCTCGGCTACGATGGCTGCGACTTTGCCCTGGTGGAAAAGGTAAATGGCAAAGAACCCCACAGCTTCCAAGAGTTTGTGGCTCTGTTGCAAGCTCCTACAGAATCCGGGATGGTCGAAATCTCCATCAACAAACCGCCTTATCGCTTCTATATGGAGTCTGCTGCAGCCGAACAAGCCAATAGCGAATTGCGCCGCGCCGGTATCATTAACCTGCAACGTTTATCTGAAAAAGAATAAAACTCCTGTTGCGGGAGCGCAGGGACTCTCAATATCTTCCCACGCCTCCCCTTAAGCCGGCAGCAGAGCCACCTTGCAGGGCTCTGCTGCGCTTTATCTCAGCCTTTCTATGTGTGCCAGATACAAATCCGGTGACTACAGCGAGCCGCAAGGGCAAAGATTGCCCGCGCGACGCCGCCCGCGCCGTGCCCCCGAGCCGGATTTGTTTGACCTCGCCCCACCGCAGCCACCGGAACCGGTAGAAGCGGAAGAAACCGCTCCCCCCGCACAACCTCCCCCGGAAAAATCGGCGTCCCGTTCTGCGCGGCGCTCGTATTGGGAGGTGCCCGATGATGAGCCGGAGCCCGAGCCCCCCTCGCCCGCCGAGGCTGAAGGAGCGGAGCATAACCCCTGGCAAGATGTAGCCAAGCCCCCGCCCAAAGGCACGGGTTTTTGGAGAGGTTTGTGGTTATTTTTCGGTTTTCCGTTCAGGTTTACCTTTTTCCTGACACGCAACATGCCGGGCTTTATCATGTGGCCGTTGCGTATCATGTTGTGCTTTGCTTTTGTCGGTTTTTTTCTGTTATTCGTTTTAGCTTGTGTCTACACCGTAAAAGCCGGGCGGTACGATATAACTCAGGTATTGCGTATGCCCGAGCGTAGCATTGTGCTGGACCGCACCGGGCTCGAAATCGGTACCCTACATGGCGAAAACAGGCGCAGCATCGCCTCGTTGGATGAAGTGCCGCAGTATCTGATAGATGCCATTGTTTTGCAAGAGGACCGTTCCTTCTGGGAGCACGGCGGCGTAGACCCCCGCGGTGTATTGCGCGCGGTAGGGCAGGTGTTCAAACATGGCCGCACCACACAAGGTGCCTCGACCATCACCATGCAGCTGGCTAAAAATACCTATAAGCATGTAGACCGCAACTTGGACAGCAAACTGACCGAGGTAGTATTGGCACGCCGTATCGAGGCTACTTACGACAAGTATACCATCCTCACCTGTTATCTGAACCGTGTGTTCTGGGGACACACTTTTTTGGGCATCAAGCAGGCGGCCTACGGCTATTTCAGCAAAGACCCCACCGAGCTTACCATAGGCGAGGCTGCCTTGTTGGCCGGTATTGTATGTAACCCCAACGAATGTTCCCCCCTGCGAAACCCCGAGGCCGCCAAAAGACAGCGCGATAAAGTCTTACTGCTGCTGCGTGACCATGGTAAAATTACCCATAATCAGTACGAGGCCGCCATCAAAGAGCCTATCGTTACCTGTCGCCCCCAACCTCGTGGTTACGATAATTATTCTCTAGACCTCATCCGTGCCGAGGTGGACCATATTCTCACCATGCTTGATGCCAACGGCCAGCGTGTTAAAGAAGAGGCGCTCTACTCCGGCGGTCTCATCGTCAAGACCACACTCGACCTTAACCTGCAAGATGCCGTGATGCGCGATATGGATGCTCGCCTCACGGCCAATATCGAAGGCCTGCAATACTACAACCACCAAACCCGTGCCCAGTATCAAACCTTGGTACAGCAGCTGCGGGCTGAGAATCCCAATGCCATTATTCCTGCCCCCAAATACGTACAAGCAGCCTGCGTGATTATTGATAATGCCACCGGGGCCCTTTTGGCGGTGGTCGGTGGCCGAGACAGTGGCGAATCCCCCCTCAATCGTGCACAATGCAGCCGCCAAGTCGGCTCTCTCTTCAAACCTTTGGTGTACTCCACCTTCTTCGAACTCGGCGGTAGCCCCGATAGTATGATATCCGATGCCCGCTTGCAGCCCGGCGAAATTCCCGGTGCCAAAAAATGGAGCCCCCGCAATGCCGATGGCCGCTACGCCGGGCTTAAACCCGCCTCTTGGGGGTTGCTTAAAAGCCGCAACACCATGGCGGTGCGCGTGGGGGCTCGTGCCGGGTTGCAAAATGTGGTCAATACCGCGCTGCGCTCCGGGTTTAAGACCCTCCCCAAGTGGCTGGGGCCCACTATATACTTGGGCACTTGGGAGGCGTCTCCCCTTGAGGTTGCCACTGCATATACCGCTTATGCCAACGGCGGGGTGCGCCCCACCCCCTATATCATTGAGAGTATCACAGATACCCAAGGACGCGTTATTTGGCAGAACCAGCCCTCTGCCACCACTGTTTACAGCCAACGCGCCGCCGCTGCTACATCAGCCATTTTGCAGGCTATCACCAAAAAAGGCGGTACCGCTGCCAATGTGGTGAACCTGGGGTTTGATAAGCCGTGCGGTGGTAAAACCGGTACTACCAATGCATATAAAAATGCGTGGTTTTGCGGTTATACCTCCGAGCTTACCGCTGCCGTGTGGGTGGGCTTTGACCAACCCGTCACCATTGCCGATAAAGCCTATGGCGGCACGGTTGCCCTCCCTCTTTGGGTGGGTGCCATGCAGTGTGCCGAGCAGCGTGGTTACAAAATGGGCGTTATTCGTACCACTCCGTCTGAGGGCCGCCATGTGGGGCTCCGCCTTTGTCACGTAAGCGGCGGGCTCGCCCATGCCGGCTGCGAGGCCAAGCATACCGCCTATACCGACACGATGGTCGATTTCACTATTCCGCGCACGCTTTGTACCCACCACAGCATGGCAGATGCCCTGCGGAACGATGACTACGCCGAAGTGGTAGAAGAACCCGGTGCTGCCACCGATACCGGATTTGCCGAAGAACCCGAGTCTGCCCCGCTCTTTATTAACGATGATTATGCCGAAGTGGTAGAGTAAACCACTTTATCAAGACGGAGTGTTCCCCCCCCTATCTCGAAAAAATAATCGTTTGCCTGATAATTTTGTTTATGTATCGCGCCGCCGGAAGTGCGGAGCTTTTGTTGAATAAGTGAGGAATACCACCCCACCCGGCAGGGGTACAGCCGGGGTGCGGCGGTGGGGCGGCGGGGGTACGGCGGGCACCCCGCTGGGTTATATCAGG
>SUVK01000021.1 GCA_015062055.1 Akkermansiaceae bacterium | reverse complement strand
AGCATGCCGTCGATGTTCTGGCACATGTGCATGACGATGGGCTTGGAGAAGGCGTACTGGGTGTCGGTGTCGATGTTCATCTTAACAACACCGTAGGAGATAGCCTCGCGGATGTCGCAGAGGTCGGAACCGGAACCGCCGTGGAATACCAGGCGCATATCCTGACCGTGCTTCTCCTTAACAACGGCCTGACCGTCGCGAAGGATGGTGGGCTTAAGCTTCACAGCACCCGGCTTGTACACACCGTGTACGTTGCCGAAGGTAGCGGCAAGCATGAACTCGCCTACGCCGTTAAGGGTCTCGTAGGTCTGCAGCATATCCTCGGGGGAGGTGTAGAGCTTCTCCTTGGGAGCACCGGAGGTGTCAACGCCGTCTTCCTCACCACCTACAACACCGATCTCGATCTCGAGAACGATACCCAGCTCTGCGCACTCGGCAAGCAACTGCTTGGAGAGCTCCAGGTTCTGAGCCATGGGCAGGGCGGATGCATCGAGCATGTGGGAGTTGAACAGGGGGCCTTTGCCCTCGGCGATGCGCTTCTTGCTCTCGGCAAGCAGGGGGCGCAGGAAGCTGTCAACCTTGTCGGCCTGGCAGTGGTCGGTGTGCAGAGCAACGAATACGTTGTACTCCTCTGCAAGGCGATGCACGGCCTCAGCCAATACGATGGCGCCGATGGCAGAGCTCTTCACGGCAGTGCCGGAAGCGAACTGGCCACCGCCCAGAGAAATCTGGATGATGCCGTCGGACTTAGCCTCGGCGAAAGCCTTGAGGGCGCCGTTGATGACCTCGATGGTGGTCACGTTGATGGCCGGGTAGGCATAGCCTTGCTCCTTGGCCGTATCAAGCATCTTGATGTACTGTTCTTGTGTAGGTACAGGCATGGTACTTTTTTCTGTTTATCGGTTAATTGAGTGAGCATTCTGCCCACATTGCACGCGCGTATTTTACCTCTTGAGCTTGCTACTTGCAAGCAAAAAGTGATGCTGTATGTGTGAATTCATACGTTCTCCAATGTTTTGCGAGGTGTGGATTTGCCCGTCTCCGCCCGCACGGGGCGCTACTCGTGCTACTCCTTTGCTCCTGCGGCTTTCGGCAGGGTGATGATTTCTGTGCGCCCTTTGGCAGTTTCTGTATCTTCCTTAGTGGCAGCACAGTAACAATTGACGCACGGAAGAGGTATACCAAGCAAAGGTAAGAGTAAATAGGGCGTTTTCATAAGGTGTTAGACGGGTTGATATTCAACATTAAACATTCCTTCTGCCCTCCAGCGCGCGCATGAGGGTGATGGCATCTGCATGGCCTAGGCCGGCACCGGCGGGCAGGCCTTGGGCAATGCGGGTAACGCGGCAGTCGAGGCGGCAGAGCTTGTCTGCCAGGTACAGGGCGGTGGCCTCGCCATCCACATCGCTGCCCACGGCCAGAATTACCTCGCAACCGGGGTGGGCGGACACGCGCTCCAGCAGGCGGTCTATGCTCAAATCCTCGGGCATAATGCCATCGAGAGCCGAGATTTTGCCGCCCAAGCAGTGGTAGAGCCCGCGGAAGGAGCCGCTTCGTTCTATGGGCAGCACATCGGTGGGTTGCTCTACCACGCAATAGAGGGCGGCGTCTCTCAGCGGGTCTTGGCACGCAGTGCAAAGCTCGCCGTTGGCCGAGAAAAAACCGCATTGCGGGCAATTTGTTACGGTATCTGCGGCATCTTGTAGGGCGGCGGCAAGGGCGCGGGCATCGTTACGCCCATGTTGTAAAAACCAGAGGGCAAAGCGCTCTGCCCCACGGGTGCCTACGCCCGGCATGCGTTTGAGGCGGGCAATGAGCTCCAGCACGGGCTGGGGGTAATCTTGAGCTTTCATGTGATTTTTTTACCGAAAAAGGGGATGCAGATGACCAATAACCATGTAAACAGAATGCAACAAAGCAGCGGGGCGGTGTGCAACACGCAGTCCCAAAGCACGCAAAGCAAACCGGGTAAGGCCAGTGTTACCAGCGCCAGCAGGGTGAGCTCTGTGCGGTGACGGTGCGTTTTTTGGTACAGCATGACGGCTGCCCAGTACAGTGTAAGCGGTATGCAACACGCAAAGGCTGCTACGCTGCTTAAAATGCTGCCGGATTGTGCCCCGTTTGCCGATAACTGAAAAGGTGCCCCTTGTAACAGGGCTGTGTGCCCTTGGTTGAGTAGCCCGATAACTCCGCTCGACATTAGTACGGCTACGCAAAATAAAACACTTACACTCAGTGATACCCAGCGTAACCAGAGGAGGTCTCCGTGGTTGAGGTGACGTGTTGGGTGCAGAGGCTGTGGCATGGGAAAATCGGGGGCTAATGGTTACTGTGGGCTCTTGTAACAAGAGCGCGCGGCGGAAGGGGAGTTGCCCCCTGCCGCCACGCGTGTAAAGATTCGCTATTCTTCTTTTTTGTGAGAGAAGGGGGTTATTCGGCAAAACGCTTCACGATGATGGAGGCATTATGCCCGCCGAAGCCGAAGGAGTTGCTCAGGGCTACATCCACCTGCATGGAGCGACCCACATTAGGGCATACATCCAAGTCGCACTCGGGGTCTTGGTTGAACACGTTGATGGTGGGCGGTACAAAGTTCTCTTGAATGGCCATGACGCAGGCTAACAGCTCGATGGCACCGGCTGCACCCAGCAGGTGACCTGTCATGGACTTGGTGGAGCTTACAACCAAACCGTTTTTGGCATAGTCACCGAAGGTGCGCTTAATGGCCTTGGTCTCGCAGATGTCGCCCAGCGAGGTAGAGGTACCGTGCGTGTTAATGTAGTTAACGTCTTCGGGCTTAAGGCCTGCGTGCTCCAATGCCATTTGCATGCAGCGGCTGGCACCTTCGCCCTCGGGCATGGGGGAGGTAAGGTGGTAGGCATCTGCGCTCAAGCCATAGCCCACCAGCTCTGCCAAAATGCGGGCACCGCGGGCTTGGGCGTGCTCTAAAGTTTCAAGGATGATTACGCCGGCACCTTCGCTCATTACGAAACCGTCGCGGTCTACATCGTAGGGGCGAGAGGCTGTGGCCGGGTCGTCATTGCGGGTGGAAAGCGCTTTCATGTTGGCGAATCCCGTAATGCCGATGGGCAGTACGGTAGCCTCGGCACCACCACAAATCATTACATCGGCATCGCCGAACTTCATGATGCGCCATGCCTCGCCAATGCAGTGGTTAGAGGTGGCACAAGCGGTCGAGATGCTCATGTTGGGGCCACCGAAACCGTAGTCCATGCTTACCATGCCGGAGGCCATGTTGGTAATCATGTAGGGAATGCAGAAGGGGGAAACGCGACGCGGACCACTGGTTACCAAGGTCTCGCAGTTAGTGCTGTGAATGCCCAAACCACCGATGCCGGAGCCAATCATGACACCCACTCGGTTCTTGTCCACCTTTTCGGGGTCGAGCCCGGCGTCCTCCATAGCCATAACGGCAGCACCCATGGCCAACTGCTCGAAACGGTCGCAGCGGCGAACAGCTTTCGGGTCTTTCTTAAAGTATGGGGTTGCGTCAAAATTTTTCACCTCACCTGCAATGTGCACGGGGAAGGGTGTGGTGTCTATGCTTTCAATGATACCAATACCGGAGCGGCCCTCTTTCATGGCTGCCCAAGTCTCTGCAGCTGTGTTACCCAAGGGGGAAACAGCGCCTATGCCGGTAATTACAATGCGACGGTCTTTCATGGCTTCTGTCTCGAGATTACCTGATAGTTCGAGTCAAGTCAAGCAAAATTCTGCTACAATGTGATTTTGAGATTCTTTTTATGAGATTCCGAGCCGAAAAGTCGGGGATGAGGGGAGGTTATGGAGGGGGCTTTTCGTATCTGCAGTTTCATTTGTCTTGCCATTGAGCGTTTGCTGCTGTATACTGTGGGGCATGAAGCCACTCAATAAATTAGGTGAACAGAAGATGGAGGACGGCAGCGTATGGGAGCTGTGGGAGCGCGATGGTGAGTTGTCACTGCAGCACGACGGTTTGCCTTGTGCTTCTTCTTTTACCTACGGCAGCGAGGAGTCGATGGCAGAGATGGCCACGGCCCCCATTACACGTGCAGCCCAACCGCAAATCATGATTGCCGGGGTGGGCTTGGGCTATGGTTTGGCTAAGGCGATGGATTGCCTGCGCCGAGAAAAGGCCCGTTTCATTGTGGCCGAGCCCGTGGCAGCCGTGTTGGAGTGGAACCGCCTCTACAGTGAGCATGCTGCCATGTGGGCAGACCCCCGCGTGCAGCCCGGGGTAGCCCATGCAGCGGATTTGTGCCGCAAGCGCACGGGGTCGCTGCATGCAATTTTGCTGCGCCATGTACATGCGCGTTGCGAGTTGAGTATGGGGGATGCGCAGGCGTATTTCAACGCGCTTAAGGGGGGCAGTTTGCTGGCCATTACCGTGGCACGGCGCGATAAGCGGTTGGAGTCTACCCTCATGCGTGCCGGGTTCGAGGTAAGCTCCACATTGGTGCCGGCTTCTTCTCGCGGTAAACAACAGCGCATGCATTGCTTGGTATTGGCTCGCCGTGGGCGTTTTGTGCCGTTTGCCGAGCGTAACAAATAATTAGCCCTGTGTTATGAAGTGGTTCGGCTTAGGTAAATCGCATTATAGTCTGGAAGAGCGCGAGCAAAATCGCACGACGCGTTCGGAGGGTATCAGAGATATTCTCTTTGTAACGGGTATAGTTGTGTTGTATTTCGTAGCCTTTTTAGGGCTTACGTTGTCGCTGTCTCCGGTGCTTGACAAGCGGGCGTCCGAACAAGAACTCGAGCTGAAACAGCAAGAGCTTAAAACGCGCCTGGCCGAGGAAAAACGCTTGATAAATTACCACGATGCCTTAAATAACAACGCTGCGCTTAATGAGGCCGTAGCCCACGATGCGGGATTCGCCCACCCCGGGGAGACCATTATTCATATACCGGCAAATGTCGAGCCGATAGAGCCGGCAGAGCCTGTTCGCGATTAAGAGGCAGGTTGTTGCAGGCGGGTTTTCATGGCCTGCCAGTCGGTGGCGCGCAGCAGCTCCACCAAGTTGCCGTACCAAAACTCGTGGTGGCCGAAGGTTTCATCCCTGAACTCTTTTTCTGCGGCTTCAACGCTCCACCCTTGGTAAATGATGCGATAGGCTGCTACAATGATGCCTGTGCGGTCGGAGCCATGCCAGCAATGCACCAGTACGGGTTTGGGGGCGTCTTGAATCATGCGCAGGCAGGCTTCTACATCGGCAGCGGTCACTTTACCGGCAGCTACCGGGTACTCCATAAGGTGCAGGTTGGTGTGTTGCAGCTTACGGGCATCTCGATGATATTCTCTGAGGTTAAGCACACTGCGAACCCCGAGCTGCTCCAGCCCGGTAAAGCCTTTGGGCTCGGGTTGGCCGCTGCGGTAAAGGTCTTCGCTGACGCTGTAGAGATTTTCTACGCCTTCAAGAGAGATGCTGACAGCTTGTTTCGGCAGGGTTACATCGGGTGTGGCGGGCTGCTCTGCACAGCCGTTGAGGCCGATGCAGAGCAGGGCGATAAGAGAAAACGCGCGGTAATGTTTGCGGGAAGAATTCATGTAGGGTGCGCGGTTTAATGGATTCCGAGTGCTTCGTTGGCAAGCATTTGGCAGCCACGCAGATCCATCTTGCCGGTAGGCAGAGCGGGTATGGTTTCTACGGGGATGATTTCGCGGGGGCACCACAGGCGGGGTAAGCCTTGCTCTACCAAGTGACTGCGAATCTCATCGAGCGCTTGCGGCAGCTGTGAGTGGTGTACGCAAGAGAGCAGTACCAGCGCCTCGCCTTTTTGGGCATCGGGTACACCTACAACCGCTACAGCTCGGCCCGTAAAGCCCTCGGGGTGTGTTACAAACTCCTCAATGGCATTTTCTACCACCTCGTGCGGTACCATCTCGCCACCCACCTTCGAGAAGCGGGAGCGGCGGCCACCCAAGGTAAGCATGCCGTTGAGGTCTACACGCCCCAAGTCGCCGGTTTTGAACCAGCCGTCTTTGAAGATGCCCTCGTTGAGGTCTTCTCTGCCCACGTAACCCTTGAAAACATTGGGGCCCTTAAACCAAATCATACCCTGTTCATCCAAGGTGAGGCGTACGTTGTCGTCATCGGGGTCGGTAATGCGCACGGCCAGACCGGGCAGCAGCTGGCCGATACTGCCGAATTTGTAGCCCGGCACAAAGTAGGGCTGCTCTTTGGTGGGGCCGGTTTCTTGCAGGTTCACACCGCATACGGGGGCTGTCTCGGTGAGGCCGTAGCCCTCCAGCAGGGTGACATTGCATTTTTTCTTAAACTCATCGGCAACAGTGGGTTGCAACTTCTCTGCACCCACGATAAAGAACTTGACGGAGTCGTATGTGTGGGCGCCGGCGCGTCGCAGCATGCTGCGGGCAAAGGTGGGGGTGGTTACCACCAGGGCGCATTTGTGTTGTTCGATGAGCTCGTTGAGCTTCTTGGCCTCTAACGGTGAGGGATAGGTTACCATGCCGAAACCGTATACCGGCGGCAGCAAGGTGCTGATGGTTAAGCCGAAACTATGGAAGATAGGCAGACTGCACAAGAACTTTTCACCCGCCGGCAAGGTAACCTTGCTGAGTACCTGGGTCATGTTGGCAACAATCATGCGGTGAGAGAACGATACCCCCTTGGGTTCACCGCTGGAGCCCGAGGTGAAGAGCAGGGCGGCCTCGTCGTCGCCTTTTCGGGCATCGAGATTGAAGGTCATGTTAATGAGCCCCATGGGTGCAAAGCGAGCAAAGGCTACCCAGCCTGCAATCTTAGGCATGCCGATGCCTTTAAGCGTTTTATCGAGATGAATAATGGCGTCTCCCTGCGGCCAGGGGAACTGCGGCAGCTTGCTCATGAAAGCGCGTGCCGAGATGAAGTGCTTGAGCCCGCTTTGGCGAATAATGCTCTTGAACGCGGCATCTGATGAGGTGTAGTTGATGTTGACCGGCACAATACCTGCCAGAATACAGGCGTAGTTAGCAATCAAGCCGCCTTTGCCGGGGGGGAGAATAATGCCCAGTCTGGGTTCTTTTGCTATCTTTTTGAGCTCGCGAGATAAGGCCATGGCTACCCCCAGTACCTTGTAGAAAGGCAGTGAAGAGCCATCCATACCGTCTATTATCTCTACCTTGCCGTGGCGGCGCATGCCTTCTACCAACAGCCGTGCCAAAGAGCAGTCAAGTATGGGGTTGCGCTCAAACTCAACAGCCGAGGCCTCGAGCCAAGCCTCCATCACACGCTCACCGGTGCGGGGACCGGGGCTGAGCTTGGGCAGTATGGAGATACCAATCCATTCATACGTCTTATCTGTGGTAAAGGCGCGCAGGATATCTTCGCGGTAGTGACCGGCAAATACCGGCACGGGAGAAATGTGCAGAGCTGCCAGTTGCATCAGGAAGGGCATCGGTACATCCGACACGCAACCCATGATGCTGTTGGGGCGCCCGGGCACAAAGACGACATCTCTGCCGGCCTCCATTTGGGCAAGCAGTTGTTCGCGCAATACTTTGATATTGGCTTTGCGGAAGTTGAAGATGACCACGTGGCGTTTTTTGATGAAACGCATAACCTCCGCCTCCGGCAGAAGCACTTCTTCTACCATGTAGGCTACGTTATCCGAGCCCCCGAGCCGTTGCTCCAATTCGCTCAAGATTGCGGCATCTACCCTGTTGGGAAGATAGAGAGACGGTGCTGTTTGAATGTTTTCTAAGCCGGTGATTCTGACCTTTGCCATAGTTCCTGTATTATATAGCAGGAATTATCGCATGTCAATGTGAAAAAAAATTATCAGAAAATAGTTTTTGCTTTGGCGGCTTCTTGCCCCTCGAGGTAGCGAACATGGCGAGATACGCCGGCACCGTATCGGGAGGCCAAGCGGTAGTCGGGGCGCGTTTCTTCTAATTTGGCACTGTGCAGCCAGCGCATGAAAAAGTAGAACCCGCCTACAGCGCCACCCAGTGCCAACAAGCCTATGATGACGTACGGAATCATGGCGGGGTCAGACAATGAGCCTATAATCTTTTCTCGAGTGCCGGGCTCTTCATCCTCCTTGGATTCTTTGCCGAGACCTTCGGGCAAAACGGAGTGAAGCTTGTGACTGGTACCGGCCGAGAGGGGCTCGAAGTTGTATTGAAGAGCCGTAATTTGCTCTTTGACACATTGCATGGCAGCCAACAAGCCTTCTGCACCACCGCCGGCGGCTTGCACCTTGTGCTGCACCTCGGCAAGTATGCGGTGGCGCTGCTCGTCGCTGAGGTCTATGGACTTGAAACCTAAGTCTACCGTGGCATTGTCGCCCATGCCGTATTGAATCATAACGGCGTATTCATCTACGCGAGTTACAGCATGCACCAGCCCGGCTGCGGTGAGGTCGTGCGGTATCTCTTGTCCGGCTTTGAAAACACTCACACAAATACGGAACGGGCTGTGTGCATTGAGGGTTTGCAGGGCATATGTTGCATCGCTGCGCTCGATATCCGTCATGATTTTTTGCGGGTCGTTCAGGTCGGGTACCATGCGACCGGTGCGGGGTTTATACTGTTCGGTATAACGGCCACGCACTTCGGTATCGCTTTCTTCGAAAGCGCCTTGGTTGCCGCCGAGCGAGGGTAGCGGGGTGGGGGTAATTTCTTGGCCGCCGGGTATAAGCATGTTGAGCCCGGCGTTGATTTTGCGTTGCATGAGCCGCTCGTAGTCATCGGCGGTCCATTGCGGGGTATTGGTATAACCTGCGGCACCACCGCGAGGGCCTGCCGTTGTTACCGGGGCAGTGGGTTGAGGGGCCGGGCGCACCGTAACGGCGGGTGCCGGGGCGGGGGAAGGCGCTTGTTCGGTATTCGATGGTTCTGAGGGTACGGTTACCACCTCTGCGTAGTCATCGTTCTCAAAGAGGGAGGGGTCGACCGTGGGCTCTGCGTAGCTGTTGTTGGTGGCGGTAAGCAGCGAGATGCCGGCTGCTGCCGCAAGCAGGCGTGCCGGGTGCGTATAGCCCCCGCGAGACCGGGCCCTGCGTATGCTCCTGTTGATGCTGTGAGCGTTGGTGGCAATTTGGTGAACGGTCTTTTTCATAACCGCTTTGAGGGCCAGTACCATGGCACGCTCGCGGAAGAGCAGACGCGCTTGCACAATACCAATGTTGATGGTGTCGGGGTTGATGTAGGGGTCGAGCATATACCCCCATGAGAAACAGGCAATCTCGAGTTGTACATCCAGCACCAGTATCAGCATCCACCCTTGACGTACGGGCTTGAGCCGGGGGCTGAAACGATTTTTGATGCTGTTGAAAAACTGACGGAAGAGACCGGGGGGATTTTGTTCGGCTCGCATGCGGCGTTCTTCTGCCGTCAGTTCGTAAATGGGGGCTTCATCGTCATCTGTTTGCAGCTCTCTTTTGCCGAAAGAAGGGTGGTGTATGCGGGCGTGGTTGAGAATCCAATGCGCGTGGTGCCTGAAGTCGGACAACTGGCCGTGGTCTGTTATATAAACCCCCAAGGCAATGGGGTTGAGCTTGACCTCCAAATCCTCCAAATAGTGTATAAGCTCCATTCGCTCGCGGTGGGTGAGCGCGCCGGCGGCATCTACCACGCGGGTAAACTCAACCTCGTGAGCCCCGAAAATTGCGTCGGCGCGGTGCATGCTGTACCCGCACACCGGGCACTGGTCTTCTGCGCCGTTGTGAATGGGAGAGCTGCAATGGGGGCAAATGGACTGCACAGCAGGGGGCGGGGGAGTGTGATGAAGAGTTATTCTGAAAGTGCTGCAATGATGGCGTCTCCCATGCCGGCAGTGCCCACGGCAATCTCACCGGGGGTATTGCTGCGCAAGTCGCCTGTGCGGTAGCCACTTGCAATGGCGCGGCGCACGGCTGCCTCTACGGCATCGGCTGCAGCGGTCTCATGGCAAGAGTAGCGCAGCATCATTGCCATGGAGAGAATCTGGGCGATGGGGTTGGCAATACCTTGGCCGGCGATATCGGGGGCAGAGCCGCCCGAGGGTTCGTAAAGCCCGAAGGTGCTTTGTCCGTTTTGGCAGAGGGAGGCACTGGGCAGCATGCCCAAAGAACCGCAAACAATGGCCATTTCGTCTGTCAAGATGTCGCCGAACGTGTTTTCGGTGACAATGACATCGAACCGGTTGGGGTTGCGCACCAACTGCATGGCGGCGTTGTCTACATACATGTGCGTCAGCTCGACATCCGGGTATTGCGGGGCAATGGTGTTCATCACCTCTCGCCACATGACGGACGATGCCAGTACATTGGCCTTATCTACACTGCAAAGCTTTTTGTTGCGTCCGCGGGCGGCTTCGAATGCAACGTGCGCGATGCGCTCTACCTCGCTCTTCTTATAGAACAGCGTGTCGAGTGCCACGGTTTCGCCGTCTTTTTCACCGTAAAACTTGGGCTCGCCGAAATACATGCCGCCCGTAAGCTCGCGCACGCAAAGAATATCGAACCCTTGGGGGATGAGCGAATTCTTAATCGGGGAGGCATCTACCAGCTCCGGTAAGCAAATGCCGGGGCGCAGGTTTGCATACAACTTAAAGTGTTTGCGCAGCGGTAACAGGGCACCGCGCTCCGGGCGTTCATCCGGCGGCAAGGTGTCCCACTTGGGGCCGCCTACCGACCCGAACAAGATAGCATCTGCAGCCTCGCAAACAGCCAGCGTTTCTTCCGGCAGGGCTTTGCCGCAGTGGTCAATGGCAGCACCGCCCACATAGCATGCGGTGCGTTCGGTCTTGAAGCCATAGCGCGCTTCTACCGCATCGAGCACACGCAGAGCTTGTTCCATTACCTCGGGGCCAATGCCGTCACCGGCCAGTACTGCTATCCTGTATGTATTCATGTCTGCGCCTATCATACGCCCTTGCTCGCTCTCTGGCAAGTGTTAAATGTAACACTTTCTGCCATGAAAACTTTGCCGCGTTTTCGTTGTTGTGTTGAAATAACGATTTATTTTATTCATAAATCAATGGTTTATGAAAATATTGAAAAAGTTTCATCATTTTCTGTAGAATTTTTGTGGTGCGTTGCGTTCTCCCGACTGTAAGGTTTCGATTAACCGACACACTTCAACATAAAACCACCATACAGATTATGAAGAAAACCATCCTCTTCCTGTTCGCTGCTGCGCTGCCTGTATTTGCTCAGGCACCGGCACCCGCCCCCGAGGCCGCACCGGCACCTGCTGCTCCGGTAGCAGCCCCTGTAGATGCTAATAAGGACGGTGTTATCACCCCCGATGAGGCTATTGCTGCTCGCGATGCTTATGTGAAAGGCAATGCTGATAAGTTTGAAAAGAAACCCGGTATGCGCCACGGCCGTCATCACGGCAAGCCCGGTATGCGCCATGGTCGTCATCATGGCAAGCCCGGCATGCAGCAGGGCCGTCGCCCGCAGGGCCCCAAGGCCGGCCAGTTCCGCCCGCAGGCTCCCAAGTGCGGCAAGTTCCATGGCCGCCACGGCAAGCCCGGCATGCAGCAGGGCCGTCGCCCCATGTGCCCCAAGGCCGGTCAGTTCGGCCCGCAGGCTCCCAAGTGCGGCAAGTTCCATGGCCGCCACGGCAAGCCCGGCATGCAGCAGGGCCGTCGCCCCATGTGCCCCAAGGCCGGCCAGTTCGGCCCGCAGGCTCCCAAGTGCGGCAAGTTCCATGGCCGTCACGGCAAGCCCGGCATGCAGCAGGGCCGTCGCCCCATGTGCCCCAAGGCCGGTCAGTTCGGCCCGCAGGCTCCTAAGTGCGGCAAGTTCCATGGTCGCCCCATGTGCCCCAAGGCCGGTCAGTTCGGCCCGCAGGCTCCTAAGTGCGACCAGTTCCATGGCCGTCACGGCAAGCCCGGCATGCAGCAGGGCTGTCGCCCCATGTGCCCCAAGGCCGGCCAGTTCGGCCCGCAGGCTCCTAAGTGCGGCAAGCCCGGCATGCAGCAGGGCTGTCGCCCCATGTGCCCCAAGGCCGGTCAGTTCGGCCCGCAGGCTCCTAAGTGCGACAAGTTCCATGGCCGCCACGACAAGCCCGGTATGGACAAGGGTTTCCGTCCCCAGCGCCCGCAGTTCAACGGCTGCCGTTGCGGTAAGCAGCATGCTCCCGGCGTGCAACCCCGTTAATCAACCGTACCGAATAAGAAAGTAGAATCTGAATAAAAAGGAGGAAGCATCCGCAGGGTGCTTCCTCTTTTGATTTGGTGTTCTGTAGGTTGTCGGTAAATAAAAAACTATCTTTTATGTAGAATTTTGTATAAAAATACGTTCTCTTTATTGTAGGGTGAAAACCCGGAAAATAATTTAAAAAATCTATTCATCATGCACAAAACATTATTATTAGCTGTAGTAGCTGCGTTGCCGGTATTGGCACAAGGGGAGGCACCCGAGCCTCGCGACTTTGCGGAGCAGCCCCGCCACTGGGGTGCCGCCGGCGAGATGCCCAACCGCCCCAATCGTGCCGATTTTCACAAGAAAATGCTCGAGAAGTATGATGCCGATAAGGATGGCCAGCTTTCCGACGCCGAAAAAGAGGCCATGAAGGCCGATATGGAGAAGCGCCGCGCTGAGGGTAAAAACTGCCCCGGTGTGCGTGACGACCGTAACCCCAAGGCCCCCCATGGCGAGCGCCCCAACCGCGAGGAGATGCGCGAGAAGATGCTCGAGAAGTATGATGCCGATAAGGATGGCCAGCTCTCTGACGCCGAAAAAGAAGCCATGAAGGCCGACCGCCCCCACCGTGGCCGTGGTCATGGTAAAGGCCGTGGCCCCAAGGGCCCGCGTGGTCCGCAGCGCGGTGAAGCCCCCCAAGGTGCAGATGTGCCTGTGACGCTTCCCCTCTGATAGCACGTTTTCCCTTCTGCCCTACGAAGAGTATAAAGAAGCGAGTTGGTACCCCGAGAGGATGAACCTCTCGGGGTATTCGCATTTATAGGCACGTGGTAAAAAAGCCCTGCTGCGGGGTGCGCAGCAGGGCTTGCAGATGGGTTAAACACCGGCTTTACTCGCCCTCGGTGGGCAGGGAGAAATCGATGCCGGCGAGGGCCTGGTAGAGGCGCCAGCGGCGGGCGATATCGGCTGCTTCCATATCGAGCAGCTTATCGAAGTCTGCCTTGTTGTTCTTGGCCAGCAGGCGGAAGCGGTTTTCACCGAGGAGAGCCTCGCGTACATCCTTCTTGGGCTTCTTGCTCTTGAGGGTGAGCGGGTTCTTGCCTTCCTTGGCGCGGTCGGGGTTGTAGTTATAGAGGAGCCAGCGGCCGCAGTCTACGGCGTCCTTCTGGCGGTCGAGCCCTTGGGCCATGTTGATGCCGTGGTTAATGCAGTGGCTGTAGGCAATGACGAGGGCGGGGCCATCGTACTCTTCGGCCTCCATGAGGGTGGTGAGCACGTGCTGGTCGTCGGAGCCCATGGCGATGGAGGCCACGTAGACGTTGCCGTAGGTCATGGCCATGTAGCCCAAGTCTTTCTTCACCTGGTCTTTACCCTTGGTGGCAAACTTGGCCACAGCACCGCGCGGGGTAGACTTGGAGCACTGACCACCGGTGTTGGAGTACACCTCGGTATCGAGCACGAGCACCTTCACATTGCGGCCGGAGGCCAAGATGTGGTCCAAACCACCGTAGCCGATGTCGTAAGACCAGCCGTCGCCGCCGAGAATCCATACCGACTTGCGTACCAAGTAGTCGGCCTGTGCCTTGAGGGCAGCCAGCTCGGGGGTGTCGGCGCAGGCAGCCTTAATGGCAGCCACGGTGGCACGGGCGTTGGCAATGTCGGCCTCTGTCTTTTGCGGGTTGCTCATCATCTCTTGCACCAAAGCCTCACCGATGGTGGGGGCTGCTGCGGTAAGCAGCTCTACGGCATACTGTTGCTTCTTGTCGAGAGAAACACGGAAACCGAGGCCGAACTGGGCGTTGTCCTCGAAGAGGCTGTTGCACCATGCGGGGCCGCGGCCGTCGGCATCGTGCGTCCACGGCGTGGTGGGCAGGTTGCCACCGTAAATCGAGGAGCAACCGGTAGCGTTGGCTACTATTAAGCGGTTGCCGAAGAGCTGGCTGAGCAGCTTAATGTACGGGGTCTCACCGCAACCGGCGCAAGCACCCGAGAACTCAAAGAGCGGGCGAAGCAGCTGGGCGTCTTTTACCTTCGAGTTGTCGGTAACGGTGCGGTCCGGGTCGGGCAGCTTCTCAAAGAAGTCCCAGTTGGCACGCTCGGGCTGCAGGGCCTCTGCTGCCGGGGTCATGGTAAGAGAAGCCGTGGGGCATACTTTCGAGCAAAGTGTGCAACCAGTGCAGTCTGCTGCAGATACTTGGATGATGTACTTCTTGCCGGCCCAATCCTTGTGCATCTTGCTGGCATCTGCACTCTTGAAGGTGGCGGGGGCGCCCTCCAGCTCGGCGGGGTCTACCATCTTGGCGCGTATGGCGGCGTGCGGGCACACCATGGTGCACTTACCGCATTGAATACAGGCCTTGCTGGTTTCGGTCTTCTCGGGGGTCCATACCGGTATTTCGAGGGCGAGGTCGCGCTTCTCGTACTGTGTGGTGCCGCTGGGGAAGGTGCCGTCTGCGGGCATTTCGCCTACGGTTACGCTGTTGCCGTTGCCGGTAACAATTTTGCCCAGCACGTTGCGTACAAAGTCGGGCGGGTTGCCGGCAAGGGCATCGGGGATGTCGTGGCCGGTAATGGTGCTGCCCAGGGGTACCTCGTGCAGGTTGGCCAAGGAGGCATCTACTGCGGCTATGTTCTTGGCCACTACCTCTTCACCCTTCTTGCCGTAGGTCTTCTTGATGGCTTCCTTAATGTAGCCCAAGGCTTCTTCGGCGGGGATGACGTTGGCCAGGTTGAAGAAGCAGGTCTGCATAATCATGTTGATGCGCCCGCCCATGCCGGTGGCTTTGGCTACCTTGAAGGCGTCTATGCAGTATACCTTGATGCCTTTGTCAAGAATTTGCTGCTGCATGCGGGCAGGCAGGCTGTCCCATACCTTCTCGGGGGCTACGGAGGTGTTGATGAGGAAGGTGCAACCCTGTGCGGCGTTCTTGAGGAAGTCGAACAAGTTGAGCAGGCTCGGCTGGTGCAGGGCAATGAAGTTGGCGCTCGTAATCAGGTAGGTGCTGTGAATGGGCGTGGTGCCGAATCGCAGGTGAGATACCGTGGAGGAGCCGGACTTCTTGGAGTCGTACTCAAAGTAGCCTTGCACGTACAGGTCGGTGTGCTTGCCGATAATCTTGATGGCATCCTTGTTGGCGCCTACAGTGCCGTCGGAGCCTAAGCCGTAGAACATGCAGCGTGTTACGGTGTCGGCCTCGGTAGAGAAGCTCGGGTCGTACTCAATGCTCTTGCCGGTTACGTCGTCCTTAATACCTACCGAGAAGTCGGTCATGGGCTCGTCTTTGGCCAGCTCATCGAACACACCCTTTACCATGGCAGGGGTGAACTCTTTGGAGCCTAAACCATAACGGCCACCTACCACCTTGGGCATGGCAAAGGGCAGTGTGCCGTCTACCTGGGCGTCTGCCAGGGTCTGTACCACGTCTTGCAGCAGCGGCTCGCCCAAGCTGCCGGGCTCCTTGGTGCGGTCCAACACGGCTATCTTCTTCACCGTGGCGGGCAGGGCGGCAATCACGTCGGCTGCGGGGAAGGGACGGTACAAGCGCACCTTGAGCACGCCTACATCCTCACCCATGGCGGTTACGGCCTCGAGGGCGGCCTCGGCACCACTACCCATCATCACAATCACGCGGGTGGCGTTGGGGCTGCCGATGTATTCTACCAAGTCGTAGTAGCGGCCGGTGAGGTCGCCGAATTTCTTCATGGCGCCTTTCACAATGGCGGGTACGGCAGTGTAGTACTTGTTCACCGTCTCGCGGCCCTGGAAGTACACGTCGGGGTTTTGTGCGGTACCGCGAATGACGGGGGCATCCGGCGTCAGCGCGCGGGCGTGGAACTCATCCACCCACTTCTGGTCTATCATGGCGCGCAGGGTGTCGTCGGTAATATCGGCAATCTTGCCTACCTCGTGAGAGGTGCGGAAACCGTCGAAGAAGTTGATGAAGGGTACGCGGCTCTCCAAGGTGGCGGCATGGGCAATGGCTGCCATATCGGGCGCTTCTTGGGTGCTGGCACCGCAAAGCATGGCAAAGCCGGTGGAGCGGCAGCTCATCACGTCGCTGTGGTCACCGAAAATGGACAGACCCTGGGCTGCCAGGGCGCGGGCGGCTACGTGCAATACGCAGGGGGTAAGCTCGCCGGCTATCTTGTACATATTGGGTATCATCAATAACAGACCCTGAGAGGCCGTGAAGGTGGTGGCCATGGAGCCGGTCTGCAAGGCACCGTGTACGGCACCGGCAGCGCCTGCCTCACTCTCCATCTCTACAATGCTGGGTACTGTGCCCCACAGGTTCTTGCGGTCTACTGCAGTCCACGTCTCTGCCGATTCACCCATCGGCGACGACGGGGTGATGGGGTAGATGGCGGCTACTTCCGAACAACGATACGCCACCGAGGCCACGGCCTCATTGGCATCTATAGTGCTGTATGTAGTGCTCATAATTTTATGCTGTGTGTGAAAATGTCTATCTGCGAGGCAAATGCGCCCTTGTATGTGAAACGCTGGTTCCACTGCGCATATCATACACCCCCTCGGGCGCATAATCAATCAAAAAAGTTTGAGTATACTGCATTTTTGCGTCAAATTCGGCATATTTACCGTACCAGCAGCATCTCGGGGCTTTCGTATTTGATGGTTTCCCACCCGCCGTATAAGACATAAACGGGGGCCTCAAAGGCAAATTGCTCGCGCATGTTATTGGCTGCGGTTTCTGCCTTGTTGCACTCGGCAGATGAGCAGAAGACGACGATGCACTCTCCCTTTTCGGCTGCTTGATTGAGACGCTCCTCTATATTCAACGACAAGGGGTCATCGGTGCTGCCTTTGCGGATGCGGTACACATTTATACCCGTAAGTCGGTTCTTCTCGTATTCGGCATCATCTCGGGCATCAAGCCATATAATCTTATCGGCCGGGTATTGTTTCATCAGCTCGCGCCAGCAGATGTGGTGCGCCTTGCCGGCCGCTGCCAGTGCCTCTTGATTGCAGTATATGCGCCTGGGGGCAAACCACGTGCTATCCACCCACAACAGCACCATGCCCAAGGCCAATATTAGCAGCCCCAGCCGTACAAATTGGGTGAATGTGTCTTTCATGCTTCTTTTGTAGCATGTCGCCGGCCGCTTGTCAAATCTCATTTTTGCGGTTATTTCTACAAAAATACTGTGAAAATGACAAATTTGCTTGACTTGAGTGCTCTACTTGATACCATGATACAGTATCATACTGAGGTGGACTGTCTCCACTTCCCTCAAATCTTACACCTAATTCATCACAATATGAAATTACACTTACCTAAGAAACTGTTAGCCGCCGTGATGGCTCTTTTTGCCATAGGCGTGGGAACAACCGTTGGTGCTGACACAATCAGTATCAATTTCGGTAATAAAAATGTGCCGAGTGATTTGGATGATAGTTTTGCGGGCGTACAGGCTGCTTATTGGAACAATCTTACCGGTGATAATGCAGCTGCGTTGACCAAAACGTGGGATTTGAAGTCTGCCGGTGATGTTACCTACAGTGCAGCGCTGACTTTGACCGTTCCTGCTTCACCTTGGGGCCCCAGAGACGATGTTTCTACTGTGGAAAAGGCGATTCAGCAGTCATATCTTGATTTGGCGAACTATGAAAACCAGCAGTGGACGATTGATTTGAAGCTGGATGACGCCGGGTATGTGTTTGTGAAGAGAGTTTCCCTTTACTTCAGTGCCGATAATAACACCAAGTACTGCCCCATATTGGTGGGTGATACCTCCTACATCGGTGGTGCAACGGCTGATAATGAGGGTACGGGCTCTTGGGGAATTAAAGATGGAGACCATAATCAGACCATCGGAGACCACAACACGCTTACCGTAACGAATATCGGTACGTCTGATATTATTAAAAATGCTTTCAATACGACCGACCGCGCTACTATATCCGGTATGCAAATTGAGATTGCCGAGGGCTACAAAGCAAATATCACCGACACTGTAAAGGTAGAGGAAGCTGCGTGGATGGATGTTAACGGTACAGCCAAGAGCTATGCAGACTTGGCTGTTGCAGACCGTTATTTGACGGCAGATGTATCCGGCGGTAATGCAACGCTCGTCATGGCGGCAGATGATGCATTGTCTGCCCTGCGCAGCATGGGGGCGGGCATCCTGACCCTGCAGTCTACCGGCAGCATTACACTGCCCATGCTTTATGTAGATGGCGGTAGCGGGGTGGCTTTGGATGCCACGTTAAAGAACAAAGACTTGCTGGTTATCGGTGATGGTAATTTAACCATTTCAAAAGACCAATCACTCGGTCAACTGTTGAATAAGGGTAATGCAACACTTACCATTGCAGATGGCGTAGTGGTAACTGTAACCGGTTATGACTTTGCCAACGTTGTAGGTGGTGTTGATTCCAAGCTTAACATCGATTTGGCCGTAGGGGCCGATGCCACGGTGAATGGTATCAGAGTTACCAATAATAAAGGTACGGTAAGTATGAATGGTTTGGCCACTACCGGTACTGATATTACCGTGTCTGACGGTGCAGACATCGGTATCTCTTCATCCGGCGGCACTCTTATTGTAAACGGTGCAGAGGGGACTAAGGTGACTCTTTCTGCGCTTGAGCTTTCCGGTAACGGCAAGACCTCCCTTACCGTTGGTGATGGTGTAACCATGAGTGGCAAAATGGGCGGCATATGGATTAACGCCGCCGGCCGCGAGTTGGAGGTGAATAAAGGTGTTAAGCTTGAGTTTACCGCAGCAGATTGGGGTATCAGCTTGGGTAATGGTACCCTCAGCATCAAGGGTGGCGAGGTAATTACCGAATCTCTTATTACCGGTAACGAGGGCTATGACAAGACCTCTGTCATTAACATTACAGATGGCGGTAGGCTCGAGGTAGTCGGTAGTACTGATTGCTCCGGCAAAAATGGTAGCTTCTTCATGGGCCACTGGACAACGTGGAGTACCGGTACCTATAGCACATTGAATATTGCTGACGGTGAATTCTCCTCCGTAAACAGTATTGCCAATATGGGTTGGCAGGCGGTGAAAACCACTATCGAAGTGGGTGAAAAGGGTATCCTCAATCTTAAGGGTATGACCCGCCCGCAAAATAACACGGAGGTTGTTATCAACGTAGCTGACGGCGGTATTATGAACTTGGGCGAGGGTGGCGTTGGCATTACCAATAGCCATACTGTTTCCATCAATGTTTCCGGCACCCTGGGCTCGCTGAGCGATAAGGGCTGGAGCTCTACCAAGGCCATTAACTTGAACGATGGTGCCACGGTGCAGCTCTCTGTATGGGATTCTGCCAATAAGCAATACACCGATACCGCGGCCGATATCGATCTGACTACCGGCGTGGGTGGCAGCGGTGCGTTGACTCTTGCCGGCAGCGGTAAATTGATTATCAGCTCTGCCTTGGCTCACGATGTAAGCTCTACCGGTGGTAAACTTGCACTTACAGGGGTGGGCAATTGCGAGTTTTTAGGCATGGGCGATACCTTCACCGGCTATGGCGACAGCACGACAGATGGTTACACTGTTACTAAGTACCGTATTGCAGGGGCCGGCTCTACCATAGCCGAGGCTATTTTGCTGAAGGGCGAGGGTGATGAGTTGACCTACGCTGTAGATGCCGGTGTCATGACGGTGGACGATGGCTCTGTATTTATGGTGAATACAGAGGTAGACCGCGCCAAGATTACCGAATGGAAGGAGGGAACCTCCCTGGTATTAGGTGCCAATTCAGTTTACCGTACATCCGAAATAGCTGACCTGGGCGTTATTTTCAACGTTTTGGACGATACTGCTGTCGTATACGTGCAAAATACTGAGAGTAAAGACCTGCTCAAGATTGATAACGTACCTGTTCTCGGGTTGAATGCCACTATCGGCGGTGAGGGTAATAATGAGATTTTGTGCGATGATGCTGCTTACACCGGTAATTTCACGGTACTGAGCGGTACTATTCTTAAGCAAACCGGTAACGATATGGCCGGTGAGGGGTATGATGCCGCCCCGGACCGCACCATCACCGTGCAAAAGGACGCCACCTTCGATATCAACGGCAAGGAGGCTTATTACCACATAGTGCTTGACAAAGGTGCCACCCTTACCAATACCGGTGATGCTGTAATGCACACCGGCAGAAATTTGGCTCTTGTAGAACTCAATGGTGATGCAACGGTAAATACTGATACGCGTTTGGGCGTAGTAGGAGGCGGTTATGCAGCTGCAGAGTTGCACCTGAATGGTAAAACGTTGACTAAAACCGGCAGTGGCACGTTCCACCTCAATAATTGCACTACAGATGCCGGTACCATCAAAATTGTAGCCGGTGACGTCGAATTGCTGGAAAATGAAGGGCCGCGCAAGACGAATGTATCTGCCACAACTTTTGAGGTAGCTACTTCTACTGCCTTGAATCAGGATGGCGAAGAGGTTACTGTACAAGGTGGTATCTATTATGGGCAGGAAGGTAATACAAAGATTGAGATAGGGCATTTGATTGCATCCGGTGGTTATGTAATGCCTACCTCCGGACGAGAGCTTATCATCAACCAAGTAAGTGGCAGTGCCTTTACCAAAATGGGTACAGGCATTCTTACCTTGGCAAATGGCATTGAGATAAAGGATAATCTGACCATTACAGCGGATGTTGCAAATGGCAGCGTGGGGCTTTCAACCGTAAAAATTGCTAAGGATAAAACATTGGCTATTACCGGCACGGTCACGGCGGATGCCCTTACTAAATCGGGCGAAGGCAGCCTGACCATTGCTGCTCTTACTGCGAATGCCGTTAACATGAGCTCCGGGCTCACTATTGCCACCATCAACGGTGATTCTCAGATTGTATATACAGATGTTGCCTCCATCGGTAGCATTACAGCCTTGGGGGGAGATACCGTTATAGACCTCTTTGGCGTAGCTGATTCCGTGGCTGATGGCATTAACCTTGGTATTGCCTACACAGATGACAACCTTGCCAAAGTGCATGTAATTGCATTGGATGACATGGTGGATGCCGAGGGCAATGCCACTTGGGAGCTGGTAAAAGAAGACGGCTTCATTAAACTTCAAGGTAAGGATGGTGCCAAGATTACCCTGCATACCGACTGGGATGGTAACTGGGGCGGCACAGTCTTGATGAATGCCCCTTCGGGCAGCCTGCCCGTGGCTACCTTCGACGCCAATCAGAGCCTGGCCGATTCAACATACAACACCGATGGTTTGGTAGCCGTCTCTCTCGGCGTAAACGGCTTGACTAAGGATACTTTGAGTGCCGGTAGTCCCGATGAACCTGAGGTAATGATATGCGGTGGTAAATATTTCGGCAAGAGCGGTGATGCTGCCGATATGGCCGCCGATGTATGGATTCATGCAGACGGCGGTGCCTATGGTGCCATTGTAGGTGGCAATATGTCCGGTAACTACAGTGCCGGTACCAAGGGCTCGACATTCACCGGTGACACGCATATATTGCTTGATGACCGAGTTGCTGATGCTGATAATGGCAAGGTTGCCGGCGATTTGTATGTACTCTCCGTTGTCGGCGGCACCTATGCAGATGCCAGCCGAGACACCACTACCAACACTACCACCACTACCACCTTTACCGGCAATACCTTTGTATCTGTATACTCCGATAGCGTAGGATGCGGTGTTGTGGGTGCCTCCACCTTGTTCCATGGTGGTGATGGTACCTTTACCGGCAACTCCAACGTGTTTGTATATGCCCCGCTTACCGATAGTGGTTGGGTTGCTCAACCGGCTCATACCGGTATATCGGGCTATCGTAACGAAGGCGATAAGGTGATAGGCGGTGCACTGGTAGCCAGTGGTAACATGACCTTTGCCGGTTCTGCCAAGGTATTGGTAGACATGACCCACTACACCGGTACTGCGAAAACCTTTGATAAGAAGGTGGTAGGCGGTATGTCCGGTATCTTCCTCTACGGTAATGACGTGACCGTAACCCAGACCGGTGGCGATGTTTCTCTTACCATCAAGGGAACCGCCGGCAGTGGTGACGATGCCCGCGACATTACCTTTGCCGATGTCGTTGTGGGTGGTATTCTTACAGGTGCCGGTAAGAATGAGCAAGAGAATGGCAACGGCAATATCACGGTAGGCAATGTCAATATGTCTATTGCCGGTGGTAACTTCACCTCAAACGTCATCGGTGGTATGATTCGCGAGAACAGCAAGATGACCACCACCATGACCACGGGCGATATCAACCTCGATATTACCGCAGGTACATTCTCCGGTAAAGTTATCGGTTCTGCTTGGCACAACGAAGAGAAGGTAACATCTCGTGCCGGTGATATTTCTATCAAGATCAGCGGGGCAGATACAGAGCTTACCGGTGGTTTGGTAGGTGGTGCCAACGTGATAACCGGCAATAGCACGGTATCTACGGGCGATATCGCCATCTCCCTGCAGGGTGGTAGTGTAGCCGGCGATATTGTGGGTGCCCACGTGGTCGGTGACACGGGCTCGACTGCCCTTACCGCATCTGCGGGGGATATCAGCATTACGATAAACGGTGCTGCGGCAAGCGGCGATATCTACGGTGGTAGTGTAATTCACCGCAATAATGGTGATGCTACCGTGCAGCAGGGCGATATCACCATTTCCTTGGCAAGCGGTACGGTAGGGGGAAATGTTTATGCCGCAGGTTATCAGAATGGCAGCACCAAGATACAGACGGCTTCTACCACGGTAGAGGTGGGCTCCGGGCTTACCCTGACGGCCGGCAAGGTCGTATCTGCCGGCTATCGCTACGGCCAAACCGGTTCTGCCGTAACCGGTGACCGCACCATCATGTTCACCGGCGATGCAAACCAAGACCGCACGGGTATCCTCTTCTCCGACTTCAACAAGATTGGTGTAGAGACTGCAGGCAAGATTGCCACCATCGGCGGTGCCGATATCACCATTACCGATGCGCTGACAGTCACCGGCAAGGGTACAATCAAGCTGGCCGCCAACACCGGGCTTATTGCCACACAGGGTATCACCATTGAGAAAGACGCCACAGTTGCCCTCAACGGCAATGCCGCCCAAGGCAATGTTGTGGTGAATGGCGGTGTCAATATCGTAGGCGGTGGCTCCCTCAATGGCTCGCTTACCTTGGCTGCCGGATCTACCCTTACCGTGTGGGACGGCACGGATGCCGGCACTAACGGCTTGCTCGACATGAGCCCCTCGACCACCGCCGGCGCCTCCCTGCTGGCAGAGGGCAACGTGCTGACCATCGGCGGCTTGTTCGACTTGGATGTTAAGGTGAACCCCGACGGCGAGGTCGACCTCATCAGCGGTTTGGGCAGCATTGAGGGCATCACCTTCGACGAGGAAAACAAGGTGCTGGCCGACAGCGTGCTCAGCGGTATCAACGGCAGCGATGTTGACAGCAAGCTGTACCTCGTATTCGAGGATGGTACCCTCAAGCTCAGCGCCATTGCCGGTATGACCGACTTCTACTGGGAAGACACCGACACCACCGGCGAGAAGTGGACCGAGAAACTCTGGTCTGTTAAGGATAACAACGGCGACAACCTGGTCCACATTAAGGATGCCGCCACCCGCACAGACGATGTCAATGCCTTCTTCAACAACGTCAAGTCCGAGGTGGTTCTTGTAGACACCAATGCCACCGTAGACGACCTGACTGTCTCCGGTGCCGGCAGCAACTACACCTTCAAGGCAGATGTCACCACCCCCGGCACCCTCACCATCGAGGGTAAACTGACGGTGAAAGACTCTGCCACGGCCACCTTTGAAGGCTCCTTGGCAGATGTAAGTGCTGCCGAGCTGGAGGCCTCCGCCGGTGGTAGCCTGATTGCCGGTAACGTATCCATTGCCGATGCCGTCACCGTCGACGGCGGTAAGGTAACGGTAGCCAACTCCTTGGCCGCCGGGCAGCTCAGCATCAGCGGTGATGCCGCCTCCGTACAGGCCGGTACCATTACCGTGGGAGAAAATGGCTTGAGCATGGATGGCGGCACGCTGGCTGTCGGTACCCTCAGCGGTGAAGGTACGGCCGAGATTACCGGTGGTACACTGACAATCGGTAGCTCTCAGCTCAGCTCCACCACCATCAGCGGGGTAGACTTTGTAGGCAGCAGTACGCTGACAGGCTCCGATGCCGCCGAGGTAAGCGTAGGCGATGCCACGGTTGCCAATGGCGCATCGCTCAACCTCAGTAATGCCACACTTACCGATCAGATTACCACCGAGGCCGGCTCTTCGCTTACCCTCAGCGGTGATTTTCATCTGGATGTCACCAACAGCGACTTCTCCCTCGAGAACAAGTCCACCTATGCCGAAACCACGGCAGCAGGCGACGTGGGTAATGAAATTGCCGCAGGTGGTAACGGTTTCGTCTCTCGTAACGAGGTATACACCGTCGTAGCGGGCGACCTTGCAGGTGTAAGTGCCACCGGTACCAACTGGACCGTGGGTGCAGAGGCTCGTAAAGGGCAGTACGATGCCGGTAAGGTAACCGTCTCCGAATCTAAAGTCACCACAGCCTACTGGGTGAACACCGGGGAGGTAGTGGTAAGCCAAGTTGCAGATAACTTTGCTGCCGATACTGCCACCATCATGCTTAACGGTGGTATACTCAAGATTGATGAAAACACCGACAAAGCTATTGCTACCAATAATGAGAACGCCAACAACACGGCTTCTCAGATTGACTTGCTGAATGGTTCTACCCTCGAGATGGGTAAACTCACCATTGCAGACGGCACAACCGTAACGCTCACCGGTGAGGCCGGCACGGCCTTGGAGCTCGGTGATGGGTATCAGGTAGACTCCTCCAAGCTCAAGGGCTTGGATGACACCGCTGATTGGTTGGGCACGGTGAAGACAGGCGCAATCTCAGTCGATGGCGCGGTAGACCTCTCTGCTCTGGGTAACGCTAACTCCGTGGTCGAGGCCGACAGCATCAGCGGCCGCACCCTCTCCGCCGGTAGCGTTGGGTTGGTAGATGTACTGGGCGATGTCTCCCTGACGGATGGTGCCAGCACATTGGACCATGACCTGACGGTGGGTGGTGCCCTCTCCTTGGGTGAAGGGGCCGAGCTGTCTGCTAACGAGTTGAACGCAGGCAGTATCTCCTTGGGCAAGGACAGCAACGTTGACGTAACAACTCAGTTGGTTGTTGGCGAAGGTGGCCTGAGCTTGGAAGAAGGCAGCAGCATTGCGGCTTCCTCTCTCTCCGTTGAGGGCTCCATCGAGTATAAGAGCTTGTCGACGCTTTCTCCCATCGTAGTTGATGAGCTCGCTGATGATACCCTGGACCTGACCATTGAGACCGACCTGCTCAAGGAGGCCATCGACGCCGGTAATCAGGTAACGCTCATGACCGTCGAGAACGGTTCCGATGCAGAAATCAGCCTGAACGGCGGCTCCAATGTCCTGCAGAACCGTGGTGAGAAGTACGCTTACACCGTAGATTGGGATGACTCAGGTAAGAACGTAACCCTGGATGCCGTGGCCAACGATAACTACATGAAGGAGAAGTACGAGGGGGCAGAGCCCAACGCCATTGCGGGTGCTACCCTTATGGACGACGCCTTTGCCTCCGGTGGTATCGGCGATGGTGGCGACCTTGAGGACATTCTCGAGGCTGTTGATAACGACACCATGACCCACGAGGGCTTGGCTGCCGTAGCCGGCTCCTCTACCACTGCTCTGGGCATGGCCTTTGCGGGCGATGTAGAGCGCCAATTGCGCGCCATCCGTAACCGCACCACCACCATGGGTGTCAACCAGTGCGTGGTCAACGAGGGTATGCCCTACTTCAACGCTTGGGTGAATGCCGAGGGTAACTTCGGCGAGCTCGACCAAGACGGCCTTGCCTCCGGCTACTCGCTCGACAGCTGGGGCGGTACCGTCGGCTTCGATGTAGACGTCAACCCCAACCTCACCTTGGGCATGGCTCTTACCGCCATGTATGGTGACCTCACCGTAGACGGCCCCGACATGCTTGAGGGCGACATGGACACCTACTACTTGAGTGCCTTTGCCCGCTACTCCAGCCGTGCCTGGACCCACACCTTCATCGCCACCATCGGTATGATGGACTCTTCTTACGAGCGCACCGTCAGTTACGGCGACAAGAGCTACACCGCCGAGGGTGATACCGACGGCATGGCCCTCGGCCTTATGTATGAGGTTGGCCGTGTATACAACATCGACGAAGACGGCGATGCCTGCTGGCAGCCTGTATTCAATGTAGCCTACCGCCATACCACCGTGGGCGGCTACACCGAAAAGGGTGGCGATGCCGCTCTTAAGGTAGACGACCAGACCCTCGACACCATCACCCTGGGTGCAGGTGCTCGCGTGCAGGCCGTCGTGGGTGAAAACATCTTCAACCGCACCTCGGTATTCGAGGCTCGCGCTCTTGCTAAGTTCGATATCGGCGATCGTGCCTCCGAGGCCGATGTAGCCTTCATCAACGCAGGCCGCAGCGCCACGGTTGAAAGTGCAGAGCTTGGCGCCTTCGGCGTTGAGCTCGGCGCCGGCCTCTCCGTCCCCGTGGGCGATGAGAACGACGGCACCATCTTCTTCGATGTCTCCGCCGAGCTCCGCAGCGGTTACACCAACTTCAACGGTACCGTGGGCTATCGCATCAACTTCTGATAAGGTAGCTTAAACACTCAGCGCAATTTCAATCCCCATTCCTGCCCCTCGCGCAGGAATGGGGATTTTGCACAAAAAAACATGCGCCTTCATTTCCTTTGCTGCCATAAAGAAGATATAAATAGCAAATATGCGATAAAAACGTATTCCCATCTTGACAAATACAAAAAAACAGCTATATTGGAGTAAGATTATTTCGTAGCTACATGAAAACATATTCGTTATTCTCTCTTATATTGGCAGGTGGGGTGGCCTTGGCTCCCACCTTGTATGGATATTACGATGTCAGAACCATACCCGGGCGCGTAGCCGAGTCCTCCAATGCGCGGCAGTTGCTGGAAGATGCCCGCGCCGGAGATGTGGATGCCATGCGCCAGCTCGGCAAACACCTCATCGATGGCACCGTGATGAAGCGCGATTTGAAAAACGGCGTTCTCTGGCTTAAAAAGGCAGTAGAGGCCGGTGATGACCGCTCGATGGTACTGCTGGGCGATTTGTATTGCCATGGCCGTGGCGTGTCTAAAAGTGAGAAAAAAGCCGTAGAACTATACATGCAGGCAGCCGCGGCCGGTAATAAAAACGCCGTAAAACGCTTGGAAAAATTACCACTCAAAGCCGCCGTATCTTGGTGGGAGTCCCGAGCGGAAGATGGCGATAAAAAGGCCGTCTTAAAATTGATGAGAGCCTACGCCACCGGTAAAGGTTTGCCGAAGGATATGGAGAAAGCCCGCGAGTACTACGAGCTTGCCGTGGAAGAGTGGCCCGAGGATACAGAGAAAATTCTCAGCAAATTGACCGAGGAGCAAAGAACGGCCTTGGTGCCCCCGCCTCCCCCCGCCAAGCCCGAGCCCATCGCCCAAACCCCGACTAAACCTGCCACCCCCCGAACATCGGCTCCTGCCCCCTCTGTAACCGATTG
Source organism: Akkermansiaceae bacterium (assembly GCA_015062055.1). GTDB lineage: Bacteria > Verrucomicrobiota > Verrucomicrobiia > Verrucomicrobiales > Akkermansiaceae > Akkermansia. Next base: position 11,802 of record SUVK01000021.1, on the reverse strand, counting down.
GAAGTATGTACGCTGCGATAGTAAGTACTGTATCAATGCTACTCAATCAAAATGTGAAGAACTGTATCGTTATTATTTAACCCAAAGTAATGAACAACTCTATATTATAGCGAACGACTATAATGACGATGTCGTTCCCATAGTAGCCTACAAAGCACTCTGCTATTTTCTGCTGGGAGAAAGCAACAGATTGACTCTTATGTCAAAATATGGGGTGACCTCGGCGCAATTAAACAGAGAATATGGCCAATTATTATCAGAGTTCAGAGAGCTTGTCACCAGAATATATAAGTTATGGAAGCAAGATCCCAATTCTGAGAATTCGACGACTGCCGCGGTAATGTTGACCATTATCATGGACTCGTATGCCTCTACAACACCCTCTGACGATTTGCTCAAAAAATGCTTTGCTAAAGCCTGCGAGTCTTTCTTGATCTTGACCGATATGTTCTTGAGTAATGTTCAATCATCAGATGATACCGGGGCGGCTGGGTTAGCATGGGATTTTTATTTAGGATATGTTTATCTTAAAAGATACCTCCAAATGAATAAACCGGGGCTCTCCCATGTTGCTGATCTAAAATTGTATGATGAGTGGGTCGACCGTATATCAGAAGGGTGTAGACGTATTAAGCAGGCCAATTATTACGGCTCTGACGACATCAAGGAAGCTATCATTAGCATATACGGCAAATAAACTATAACTATTAATAAATAAATGAACACTCACAAATTATTTTGGCTGGCAGGGTGCTGTACGCTTATTGGCGGGGCTCTCATGTTGTCCTCTTGTAATGAACAAGCGCCTGCTCCTCAGGCTACAAAGGCAAAAGTGGCTTCAGCTAAGAAAAAATCCGCAAAAAGAAAGTCGAAAGCTTCTGAAGAAGAGGGCCTTTTCTTGATTGGTGATGGCGATTGGATGCAGTTTTGGAGCAATCGCTATTATGAAGAAAAGCAGAAATTCACTAATAAGAATGACGCTATACAATGTTGCAAGGAAAGTGCAGCAGAGGCCATTTATTGGCTGAATGCAATGCTTGAAAATCCCGATCTTGCACAGGCGGGTTTAGGAAAGGTCACTGCCGCATATGCCGTGCGTTCTCTTGCTGTTATAGAATTGTTGACTAGGTATCAATTAAGTGAGGAAGAATGTAATAGCATTACGAGAGATGATGATGCAAAGATTGTATCGATGGTGAAAACTCTCCTCCCTCAGGGCGGAATAGCTGTTCAGAGTCTTGCGGAATTTCTATACTCCGATGATGTCCCGACCACGTATATGGGGGCCGCTCTGCTTTGTAATCTTTATTTATCTCATGTTAATCTATATCTGAGTGGAGTGCAGTCTTCATCTCAAGAATCAATTGAATGTGTAGAGTTCGCAGGTACCTCTTTCCTGGAGTTCTACTGGACATATTTTCATTTTACAATGCTTTATGGAGCAGAAAATTATAATGAGGCAAATGAGTGTTTCTTCATTTTGGACGAGGAACGGTTTAAGGATATCTATAAGCAATTGAAGCGTATTAAAAAAGACCGTTATTACAATTCAGCAGTTATTCAAGAGAGAGTGGATTTCATGTTGCCGTTCTTTAAAAAATTTGCCAAGTAACCCGTTCTGATAAATCAACATATTTTTTTCGCATGAAGCCGTTACCTATCATATTACTTGCCGTGGCCGGTTTTTTAATTGGTCATTATACGATAACCGGTACACTGAGTTTTGATTCCGTGCTGTCGATATTTCGCTCCGCGAAAAAAGAGAGTCAGTGGTTAGCTGAGTTTGAACACACCATACAGGATGTAACACTTTGCTTGCGCGGGGGCGCTTATGGTGATGAATCGTATGAGGCAGAGACAGCTCAAAAAATCAGGGAAATTACGAAGAAAGTAGCATCTTTGCGAGCAGAGCTCCCCGAGGTCGAAAAAGAGAATATCAGCTATTCGCGTTTAGAGGAATTCGGTAAGCACGTTGAGTACATGGCTCTTTTTGTTCAATATGCCGAAACTTCCTGTGAAATGCAGGAGTTATATGACGCGATCATAGATTTTAAAAACGAATATTTAAGCTGCGCGCAAGCGTATGATAATAAACGTCGTTATGCTGAGTAAAATGTTCAGTCTTTCTTTTTCTTGGCTATGAAAAAATATCTTATATTGTTGGGGAGTGCCGGGTTTGCTGCATTCTTCTTTTGCTCATGTGATAGCGAAGAACCTTTAAAGCCGTTTAATCCAAAAGAATGGCTTGAGGAACGCGGGGTCGTGTGTGATGAAAGAACAATTATGCAGGCTGTGAATAATAATGATGCCATGGTATTACAAACTCTGATTTTGGCACACAGGCCTTATCATTCTGAGATTAGTTCTGTGTATGATAAATTAGTAAAACAGCGTGAATATGGCAAGGCTCTTTTCATGGTGAAGTGTGGCTATGAGCCGCGTATTTTTCCGAGCGAGCTTATATCCGCTATTGTGAAGGGGGATATGCCATATTTTAAGTTCTTGCTTGCTTGTAACCCGGATGTAAATGAATATGAAGAATATGGTGAGTATGCTTTTTGTACTCTTTTGAGTGTAGCCATAGAGAAAAGAAAATTGCCATATGTCAAATTGTTGATAAAGGCCGGTGCTGACTACAAAAATGCATTTGAAAAAGCGTTGCGGGCCAAGAAGCCGGATTCGAAAATCATCAAATATCTCTCGACATTGCCCGGCATAGATACATGTGGTGCATCGGAACTGGCAATTGCCATTGTATCTGATGATATAGCGAAGGTAAAACGCCTGTGCAAGAAAAGGAATTCCATTAACAAAATTGATGAGGGTGGTAAAACCCCCTTAACTTGGGCATGTGAATATAACAAGCCGGAAAGTGTACGCTTGTTATTGAACGCTGGTGCTGATGTAAATCAACCGGATAGGTACACAACTCCCTTGCATCGTGCGGCAGCTTGCTCACCTGAAATTGTAAAAATGTTGTTGGATGCCGGCTCCGAAGTTAATGTCGAAAACGTTGGCGGCAACATTCCCCTACATGTTGCAGCAGGTAGTGGGCAACACGATTGCCTGGTACTTTTAATAAATGCCGGTTCTAAGATTGATTATGTTAATAAAGATGGAAAGACACCTTCTGATTGCGCTAAAAAGGGTAAGCATTATGAATGCATAAAAGTCCTCAATGCTCGTGGTGCAGCATTAGGGAATGGGTCTGATAAAGATGATTATCTATTTGAGGTGCTACGCAAGGGTGATGCCACTGCTCTTCAAGCTCTCTTAAAAGATGGGATAGATTTGAAATTTATTTTTAGAAAAGAGAAACACCAATTGTATATAAGAGGGAGGGATTATGAAGAATGTACACCTTTACAGATTGCAGCCTATTATGGGCATGCAGAATGTGTGAGATTATTAGTATCTGCCGGGATGGATGTTAATTATTCACGCGAGTTAACTCCTTTGGTTTTTGCTGTATACGGTAGTACTCAAGATGAATCCAAGAAAAAGCAATACATAAAATGTGTGAAAACATTGTTAGATTGCGGTGCTAATGTTGATTATCGATATTCAGGCAACACTTATGCATATTCTCCGTCTGTTTTGGTAGCAACTCGATTTAATCAACCGGAAATTCTGGCAGTGTTGATTCAAGCCGGAGCAGAGATAAAGAATGGCAAGCTTTACGACCCTTCACCACTATATTTTGCTGCAGAAGCCGGGTGTAAGAAATGTGTAGAGTTGTTGTTGGCTGCCGGTGTAGACCCTTGCAGGGGGATAATAGACATCAATAATGAGCGTCAGATGCAGCCATTATACATAGCCGCGTATAATGGGCATGCCGACTGTGTTAAACAGTTGATATCTGCCGGCGCCGATATTAATTTTTTTAATAGCGGATGCGTGGGGCGCGATGAGAAAGGAACTGCTTTGTATGCTGCAGCCGAGCGCAACCATATTCAGTGTGTAAAATGTTTGCTTGATGGTGGTGCTAATCCCGATATAAAACGGTATCACCATACCGCTTTAAGCATAGCTGCTCAGAAGGGGTATGTAGAATGCGTTAAATTATTGATAGAGCACGGTGCAGATGTTAATTCGGGCGGCGATTATAAAGAAGACACTCCTTTGTGTGCCGCTGCGGAAAACGGCCAAGTTGAATGTGTGAAACTTTTGATAGCAGCCGGTGTTGATGTTAATAAGTCGTTTGGTTCTTCTGCTTTTTCAAGAGCTAAAAAGAAAGGGCATACCCAATGTGCGGAGTTGATACGCAAAGCCGGAGGTAGCGCCAAATAGAATCTGATAGTTTCAACGCGTTTAATATTGAAAGGAAAGAATTTTGACGTATAATAACAACATGACAAAGGTGCTAATTTTTCTGATATTGTTGTGGTGTAGTATGCCGTATCTGTATGCCCTGAGCGATGAAGACGCAGCCCTCATTGCAGAGGGGAATGTGTTGGGACATGCAGAGCTGGAGGGAGTAGGGCTTAAGGGGTACTTTTATGACCTCAAGCAAACGAAAGACCGCCAACCTACCGGCTTAAGGGGCGGGATTGAAAATGAAAATGAGCTTCTGAAGGAACTGCATGCCTTTTTTAAGTCTGATTGGAGCCGCAAAAAACTCAGTAAATACTATCGCTCGGCAGATGCGTTTTATGTGCCCTTTATTTATATGCCTCCGGTTTCGGCACGTTACGCGCCTTTGGCATTCGGATTGGGCGATGCGCTAAAACCCGAATCTCAATGGGAGTGCAAACCCTCCGCTTGGCTTATTGTGTACCGTGGCAGAGTTATTGCCCCGCGTACGGGTAAATTCCGCTTCATCGGCACGGGAGACGACTATTTGGGTGTGCGTTTTAATGGAAAAAATGTGTTAGAGGCCGGTTACCGCATCCCTTTAATGTATGATGAAAAGAATTCGCGTGCCTACCGGATTTCGGGGGGAGACAAGAAGTTGAGAGAGCAGTTTCTTAAAAGCCGAAAAGGCTATGAATTAGTGCGGGGAATACCCGGCTGCCGTGTATGGGATTCTGAGCTTGGTGGGTTGGTGGCGGGTACTCCGTTTTCCGTGAAAGCCGGTGCCGTTTATACTATAGAAATTGCACTCTCCGAAATCCCCGGCGGTAAATGCGGCTTTGTCCTTTTTATAGAAGATATTACACATGGTAAAAACAGCCACGCCGGATGTTATGACCTCTTCCGTACTGCCGATGTGCTGCCCGATACCAAGGCTATTGATGAAATGTATAAACAAAACCGTTGTTATGTCTCACCTTGTACAATCCCCTTTAACGAGAATTCTCCCGTGTGGCGTATAGCACCCCCTAAAAAGCCCAAAAAACCATAATCTGTTTTTTTGTCCGCTTTTTAGTAAAGCCGCCGTTGTTCTGCAGGCAGAGCAGCGGCATTTTCTTTGCCGGAATAACAAACATTCCCTCAAGTTTTGTGCAATTTTGCAGCGTTATTCCCTCAAGTTTTGTGTCATTTTGATTCAATATTCCCTCAAGTTTTGTGTAAAAAGGCTTGATTAAGCTTTAAGAATGAGTATACTTATACTCAAGAGGGAAAATTATGGAAAGGACATTGACAAGTGAGTTAAAAAAATGGAAGGATAGTGCAAGGCGTAAGCCTTTGTTATTACTGGGAGCACGGCAAGTAGGCAAAACTTGGCTGATGAAAGATTTTGCTGCCACGCATTATAAAAATACGGTATACATCCGCTTTGACCGTAATATACGCATGCGGGAAATATTTGAGAACAGTAATTATGAAATGGATTCCTTATTAATCCAGATGCAAATGCTGTCCGGAGCAAAGGTAGAGCCGAAGAATACACTTATTATTTTAGATGAGATACAGGAATGCCCGGCAGCACTTACGTCTTTGAAGTATTTTTGTGAGGACCTTCCGGAATATCATGTTATGGCAGCCGGCTCATTGCTGGGAGTGTATGACCATTATGGAACGGGCTTTCCGGTGGGCAAGGTAAATACCATGACATTGTATCCTATGTCATATCGTGAGTTTTTAATGGCTATGGGCTACAAAATGGACGTGGAAATGCTTGAAAATCAGAGATGGGATATCATCAAAAATTTTTCTGATAGGTACACGCAGCTATTAAAGCTTTATTACTATATTGGCGGTATGCCGGAAGCCGTCAATACCTATATTCAGACAAAAGATTTTAGGGCTGTTCGGAAAGTTCAGAAGTCTATTTTGTCAGATTATGAAAAGGATTTCAGCAAGCATGTACCCAAGGGCTTGGCTGCAAAATTGTTTATGATATGGGAATCCGTACCGGAACAATTAGCTAAGGAAAACAAGCGCTTTGTATACGGAGATGTTAAAAAGGGATTACGCTCCAGAGATTTAGAGGATGCGTTGGATTGGTTGAGGCGCGCCGGACTTGTGGAACGCGTTAACCGCATCAACTCGCCATCTTTACCCATAGCTGCTTATAAGGATGGTGCATTCAAGCTCTATTTTGTGGATGTAGGTTTGCTGGCTGCAAAAGTTGATTTGTCCGTACAGGTGCTACTGGAAAAAACAGCTGTATTCCATGAATTTAAGGGAGCGTTGACAGAGCAATATGTGCAACAACAACTGCGGGCGGAATGTGGCATTGAGCCTCTTTATTGGAGATCCGATAGTTATCAGGCCGAGGTCGATTTTGTTTTTCAGCAAGAGCTTACCGTTGTCCCGGTAGAGGTAAAGGCAGAGACTAATACCAAATCTAAGAGCTTGCTGAGCTATTGCAAAAAATATGTGCCGAAACTGGTGCTTCGTTGTTCTATGAATGATTATAGCCGGCAGTTGCTTTCTGTTGATGCCGATAAACATGTGGTTTTGACGGATATACCGCTTTACGCAGTTGCTACCATGCAAAAAATATGCTCGGCAGAGTTGCTGCCCGCCGCGCAGAGCTTTTCCTTGCCGGAATAACAAACATTCCCTCAAGTTTTGTGTTGTTTTGAGGTGGTATTCCCTCAAGTTTTGTGCAATTTTGCAGCGATATTCCCTCAAGTTTTGTGTATAGATACACTCTTATGTATTTATAGTCAGTGTTAAGATAAGTGTGAAAACTTTTTTGCGTTTCTGGCGGTGTGGCGAGTAAAAAAATCCACCGCCATTCCATAGGCAGAATGGCGGCGGATTGCGGGGAAAACGAGGCTGCGCTTTACTTGAGGGCATCGAAAGCGCCCTTGAAGAAGTAGTAGCCCCAGCCCCATTCGGAGTCACCGGACCAATCCGGGTCGTAGTGGTGGCGGGGTTTGAGGAAGCGCTCGGGGTGCGGCATAAGGCCCATAGCGCGGCCGGAGGGGTCCATAAGGCCGGCGATACGCAGCTCGGAGCCGTTGTGGTTGTCGGCATATTGCAGGGCAACGCAGCCGGCATCCAAGTATTTTTGGGCATCGCCGGGGTCGCACACCAGTCGGCCTTCTGCGTGGGCGGAGGGCAGCTCAAACTCTGCGGGCAGGTAGGTGGTGTAGGGGCAATTGGGGGCCACCTTTACCAGCTTATCCCACATGCATTCAAAACGCTCGCTCTTGTTCCAGATGAGGGAGGCCTTGGGCAGGATGCCGAGTTTGGTGAGGATTTGGAAGCCGTTGCAGATACCGAACAGGAAACCGCCGTTAGCGTGGTGCTTGTGCAGGGCATCGCCCAAGAAACGCTCTGTCTCCAGCTGGGCGAGGCGACCGCTCATCACATAGTCGCCGTAGGAGAAACCGCCCGAGAATACCACGAGCTGAGCCTTGGCAACATGCTGCGGGGTGGCGGTGGCAATGGGTTGCACCTGCGTGGTGAAACCGGCGGCGCGCAGGGCGCGCTCGGTCTCTACGTCGCAGTTTGTCCCCGGGTACTTCAATAATAATGCGTGAGGCATGGTAGAATGTACAATTTACTAATTTACAATATACAAAGGAGATTAATAGAACGGGGTGAGACCGTGCTTCCAGATGCTCTTGAGCTCGGCCACATCGGCCTCGAGCACGGTGTTACCCTTGGCGGTGATGGTGAGCTTGCCGTCTGTGGTGGCGGAGCCGATGCAGGCGCAGGGTGTGCCGGCCATGGCGGCGGCGAACTCGTCTGCCATATCTTCGTCTACCTCAACCAAGAAGCGGCCTGTGCTCTCGGCGAAGCAGGGCACCACATTGTTTTGCCAGCCGCCGACGGTGGGCAGTTTGTCGAGGTCGAGGCAAATACCGCCCTTGCCCGAGAATGCCATCTCTGCGGCAGCAACGGCCAGACCACCCTCGGACAAGTCGTGGGCAGAGAGCACCAGCCCTTGGGTAAGGGCTTTCTCGTAGTACTGCTTGTAGATGGCGTAGTTGGCCTTGTTGTCGGTTTGCGGTACCTTGCAATCCTTTACCCCCTTAATGCGGGCGTATACGGAGGCGCCCATCTCATCCTCGGTGTTACCCACAATGAAGATGCGGCTGTTGTTGCGGCGCAGGGAGGCACCACGCACGTGGTCGGGGTCTTCCACCACACCGAAACCGGAGCACAGGAAGGTGACGGGAATATTCACCGGGCCATCCTCGGTCTCGAAGTAGTTGTAGAAGCTGTCTTTGCCGGAAACGTAGGGGGCGCCGTAGGCGAGGGCAGCCTCGCGTATACCCTTGGCGCACTCCACGATGCGACCCAGCTCTGAGGGGCACTCGGGGTTGCCCATGCAGAAGTTGTCCAGCAGGGCAATCTTGTCGGGGTTCGTGCCGGCCAGTACCAGCTGGCGTACTGTCTCGTCTACCGTGCCGGTGCCCATGGCGTAGGGGTCGGTCTTACCCCACTCGGGCAGAATGGCCAGGGCGAGCGACATCAGCTTGTCGGAGCCGTCAATGTCGATGACGGAGGCGTCTTGCGGGGCATCTGCCGTGGCGCCTGCCAGCGGCTTGAGCACGGTGTTGCCTTGCACCTCGTGGTCGTACTCGCGGATGATGGGCTCGCGGGAGACGATGGCGAAGTCGCCGAACACCTGCTTGAGGTCGGCGGTAAGGTTGCTGTCGTCCAGCGCTACACCTTGCAGGGCCGGGGCCGGGGTGAAGGTGGAGGTAAGGTACTTGGTGGGGGCATCGTGCAGTTTGGAGTTGTCCATCTCTACCACGAGCTCGCCGTTGTGCCACACGCGCAGCACGCCGCTGTCGTTAGACTCACCCAGTACGGTCATCTCGGTCTGGAAGGTGTCTGCCAGGCTTTGCAGCTCTTCCAGGTTCTCGGGCTTCACGGCAAGTACCATGCGCTCCTGAGACTCGGAGAGGAAGATTTGCCAGCTGAGCATGCCGGTCTCCTTAAGCGGGGCGCGCTCCAGGTACAGGTTGCCGCCGGTCTCGGACAGCATCTCGCCCGCTGCAGAGGAGAAACCACCGGCGCCGCAGTCGGTCACGAACTCGATGAGACCGCGCTCGCGGGCTTCCAAAATCACGTCCAGCGTCTTCTTCTCCTCAATGGGGTTGCCGATTTGCACGGCCTGCTGGTCTTCGGTTGCAGACTCTTCGCCCATGGCGGCAGAGGAGAACGTGGCGCCGTGCAAACCGTCCTTACCCGTGCGGCCGCCGATAACCACCACGGCCAGGCCGGGCTTCATCTCTTTGGCAATATCGCTTTGCGGGATGACACCTGCCGTGCCGCAGAATACGAGCGGGTTGTAAATGTAGGTGGGGTCAAATTGGATAGCACCGCTGGTGGTGGGAATCCCCATGCGGTTGCCGTAGTCGCGCACGCCGTGTACCACACCGCGCATAATGCCCAGCGGGTGGATAATGTTGTGGCCCTCTACCATCTCTTGCGGGGTATCGGGGGCGCCGAAGCAGAAGACATCCAAGTTAGCAATGGGCTTGGCACCTTTGCCGGCCCCGAGAATATCGCGAATCACACCACCCAAGCCCGTGTTGGCACCGGCATACGGCTCGATGGCGCTGGGGTGGTTGTGGGTCTCGGCCTTAAGGCATACGGAAAGCTTGTTGTCCAGCTTGATAAAGCCGGCGTTGTCAACAAAGCAGCTGAGTACAAAACCGGGCTTCTGCGCCATAATCTCTTTGGAGGGGCGCTGAATAAAGGTCTTGTACATGCTCTTAATCTCCTCCGTCTCACCATTAACAGTGTGCTGAATGGTGGCGGCGAAAATGCGGTGCTTGCAGTGCTCGGACCACGTTTGGGCGATTACCTCGAGCTCAACATCGGTGGGCTCGCGGTCTATCTCACGGAAAATCTGCTGCACCACCAGCATGTCCTCCGTAGAGAGGGAAAGCTTCATGTCTTGGCTCAGCTTGGTCAGCTCGGCCTCGCTCAGGTCGCGTACGGGTATGTGTCGATACGTTGCCATAATCAAATGCGTACTTTATCCTTGTTACTTTATCCTAAACTTTGTACCTTGTACTTCACCTCACGCTCCACGTATGAATGGCGGGGTTGCATACATCGTTACAGAACCTGGCAGAGAGTGCCTCTTTATCACCCTCGCCGAAGATGTATATCTTTTGCGTAATCTTGAGTGAGGTCAGGGTAAAGGGCAGCCCCTTGCGGCCTGCGTAGTTGGTGAGAATTGCCTCTTTCTCCAAATCCAATGCACCTTTCTTGATGCCGTAGGAGATGCAGAACAGTTCGCCCTCCAAGGCGGGTTTCCCGCCTTCTTCCACCTTCTGTGAGATGGGGTCTACCAGCACGCGGCGCATGTAGGCTGCGGCTTCTTCCACATCGCCCTCACACTCTACGGTGTACAGTCTCGTGTGGTTGTAGGTCAGTTTGTCGCTGATGGGGGTGTAGAGCAGCTTGTTGGCGTCCGTGGCGGACTGAAAGCGGCTGAATACCTCAAATGTAAGTGTTGCCATAAAATTGAAAAGAGCCACCGCACTTTTTCAGTACGGTGGCTGCGGGGGTAAAATCTTACTTCTGCAAGCGGTCCAGTACGTCGGCGTAGGCCTCCATGAAGCCGCCCAAACCCTGGCGGAAACGGTCTTTGTCCATCTTCTTGCCGGTCTCAACATCCCACAGGCGGCAGGTGTCAGGCGAGATTTCGTCGGCCAGCACAATCTTGGTCGGGTCTTCGGCAAGGCGGCCCAGCTCAATCTTGAAGTCGATAAGTCGCAGGTTGGCCTTCAAGAAGAACTCGCAGAGTACATCGTTAACCAGCAGGGCCATCTTCTTGATGTTGAGGCACTCTTCCTCGGTAGCGGCGCCCATCTCGCGGGCGTAGTCGTCGTTGATGAAGGGGTCGCCCAGGGAGTCGTCCTTGTAGGAGAACTCTACAATGGGTTTCTTGAATGCGGTGCCCTCTGTCACGCCCATGCGCTTAGAGAAGCTGCCGGCGGCCACGTTGCGCACAATCACCTCGAGCGGGATGATGGATACCTTCTTTACCAGCAGGTTGATGTCGTCTACATCATCTACCAAGTGGGTCGCTACGCCGCGTGCCTCGAGCATGCGGTAGATAATCAGCGTGATAGCCTTGTTGAAACGGCCTTTGTTCTCAAAGTCTTCCTTCTTGACGCCGTTGAATGCCGTTGCGGAGTCCTTGTACTCCATGCGCAGTACATTGGGGTCATCTGTCGTGAACAGTCTCTTGGCTTTGCCTTCGTAAATAGGTTCCATGTCATTTATTGCGGGTAGGTTATAACCCCGCACCCCCAATATATCCATTATCTACCTGTTGTCAAGCCTAAAATGACTTTGTTACCCTGATTGCAAGTTGTAAAATCAAATGCGACACCGAAAGCCCTCCCAAAAAGTCTCCAAAGGAGCCCAAACTGCCCTAGCAGGATGGGGGATAGGGGGAAGGACGGCAATGAGTCCTTCCCCCTTGTGGAC
>SUVK01000077.1:3964-6646 GCA_015062055.1 Akkermansiaceae bacterium | reverse complement strand
GAGATACCGATACCCGCCCTTGGGGCAGTTGGCTTGTCATGGATGCCATGCCTCGCTCAGTCGTAAAGAAACTCACCATCCTGCCCGGTAATCGGCTCTCCCTGCAACGCCATCGCCACCGCTCGGAACTCTGGACTGTGGTAGATGGTGCCGCCTATGTGCAATGTGACAACCAGCATTTTGCCTTACGCGCCGGAGAGCAGATTTTCCTGCCCAAAGGTTGTATGCACCGCCTCAGTAATGTGTCTGATGCCCCCATCACCGTTATTGAAATCCAGTTTGGCAATATCCTCAGCGAGGAAGATATAGAACGCTTCAACGATGATTATGGTCGGGACTCTTGACGAGACCCAATACCTAAGACAAGTTTCCGCAAGGAATAAAACAAAAGCTGACATTAGAAACCGATGCTCGGGTAATTTCGGGCATCGGTTTTCTACTTGCCATGTTAAGTACTACCAAAAAAATCCCGCCCATCGGTATAGAAACCTTGGGCGGGTGCGCGTTGCAGGGCTTGGTTACCCCACTTGAAATTGTTGTTTCTTCTTACTTGCGGCCTGTCTGGGCGAATCAGCGAGAAGCCCGTCGGCGGCTTGTCACGCCAATTTATCACGCCGAAGCTTCAGCGCAGGCGGAAGCTTTAGCGACGGCGGCGGCGGGAAGCCAAGCCTGCAAGGGCAAGCAAGGAAAGCGTGGCGGTGGTTGGCTCCGGGACCGTGGTCACCTTAAGCTGAATATCATTGACATGACCGACAAATGCTGAGGCACCATCGAACGTAGCGGTTATGGCATTAACGCTAAATGTTTCACCAAGATTAATTTTTGCGGTATAGCCATCGTATGCCAGAGTGCCGACAAACTGTGACAAGGTGGTGTTATATGCCACAGTAAAGGTTACATCATTAGTATTTACAGTATCGCCTACGTTTACGTCAAATGTTACGTTGTTTGCGCCGTCTTTAAGGGTGGTATAACTTGTGATGTTGGCTACATAATCAGGATTATTTGTATTACCAAAGGCATACCCTCGTGCAACAGCAGTTCCCGTGTCGGTTGTAGTACCCAGACGTACTTCATTGTCATAGGTTTTACCCATTACCACTGCGCCATTGTTATTAGCAAGAGCAAGTGTGAGAATAGAGTTGCTGATACCAAAGTCGCATGAATACGAGAACTCCAGCACCTGATTCTGACCAAGGGTTATGGATTGAGTGAGTGTACCTGTTGGTCCATTGACCCACCAGCCACCACCGCTGTATGTCAGATTGCCGCTGTCTACCGTAGTACAGTCCTTGTAAGGGGTTGAAGTATCCCACGTGAGGTCGGCTCCGGTGATAACCGTATCAGCCGCAGCTACACCGGCCAGAGCCATAAGCGCAATAATCGTCTTTTTCATTTTTGTTGATTAGATTGTTATGTGTTTAGCGCAGCTCGTGCAGGGATGCCCTTTCCCACGCGCGACGGGAGACTGAGAAGCCTGTTCCTAAGCTGCTGAGGGTAGTATACAGCATTGTCAATGCTGAGGTGGTGAGAAAAAACGAAATATGAATACGTTAGGGTAACTCAACGCTCTCAGAACTGACTTTTATAAACATTATCCATCACCGCAAGTGAATAATTTTTAATGATTTTCCAACTTTTCGCTTGCCTCAGCATTGACAATGCTGACCGCCTCACTTATCTGACACAATGCGTATTTTTGGGTTTATCCGTTAGGTGATGCTGCCGACTATGGGTGAACACGGGCTATTTGGTCGTGCTTTTCCTTAAATGCGATGTCGCCGCTATGGGCGGCATAGCGGGCTAAACTGCGAAAAGGGTTGATGATAAGAGATTTGCTGTTTTGCTGCTCCGGGCTGATGCCTACCGAGTATACCCTAACCATAGCGGGCGATATTTATAAGGCTTTTATGGTGTATGGCTTGCGAGGTTTGGATTTCAAAACGAACCATAGCGGGAACCGTGGCGGGCGGCCCGTCTACGCCAAGGCTACGCCGAGACAGGGAGGCTTTTTGGCCTTTTGGAGCCGTTTTGCGCCCGGCGGGGCGGTGCGAGGGCGTGCGAGCGCTTGGGAGGGCGTAGCTTTAGCGAAGTCCCCTGCAATGTCTAAGCGGGGGTATGTGTTGAAAATCAAAAATGCTTTATAGCATATGCTCTGCCCGTACCTGTTTTGAGATATCGCTCATATGCAAAGGCTTTTTCTTTGTCTCGGAAAGCAATTGCGGTTTCAATATACCATGGTGCAAATTTGGAAGTGTGCGGTACATGCCCTGCATTGTGCATAGCCAAGCGTTCATGCAAATTATGAGTCACGCCTGTGTAATGGCGTTTGCCTGTAGCGACATCACAGAGAATGTAGACGTAGTGGAACGAGCCCATGGAGGTAGTATATGAGAGACAGGGGGCAAAATCAATACAAAAATGGATTTTTCACCAGCTTATCTACCTTGCTTACCGTTTGTCTTCTGCATCGCGGGTGTGCCCGCTTCCGCACTTCCGCCGTCGCTCCTTCGGAGCTATGGCGTGACACGCAATAAAAAAGTTGGCTTGGCAACCCCAAAGGCTTGCCAAGCCGAAGTTCAATACAAAAATGGATTTTTCACCAGCTTATCTGCCTTGTTTACCGTTTGTCTTCTGCATCGCGGGTGTGCCCGCTTCCGCACGTTCGTGCTTCAGCGTGGC
>SUVK01000077.1:0-3954 GCA_015062055.1 Akkermansiaceae bacterium | reverse complement strand
CCCAAAGGCTTGCCAAGCCGAAGTTCAATACAAAAATGGATTTTTCACCAGCTTATCTGCCTTGTTTACCGTTTGTCTTCTGCATCGCGGGTGTGCCCGCTTCCGCACGTTCGTGCTTCAGCGTGGCAGCCTCCCTTTTTTATTTCGCTTCCGCCAACGCTCCTTCGGAGCTATGGCGTGACACGCAATAAAAAAGTTGGCTTGGCAAACCCAAAGGCTTGCCAAGCCGAAGTTCAATACAAAAATGGATTTTTCACCAGCTTATCTGCCTTGTTTACCGTTTGTCTTCTGCATCGCGGGTGTGCCCGCTTCCGCACGTTCGTGCTTCAGCGTGGCAGCCTCCCTTTTTTATTTCGCTTCCGCCAACGCTCCTTCGGAGCTATGGCGTGACACGCAATAAAAAAGTTGGCTTGGCAAACCCAAAGGCTTGCCAAGCCGAAGTTTTTTCTCCGAAAAAACGGAGGCTGGAATTAACGAGCCATCAGCTTGGGAAAATTGAACCCGGAATTCACTTTTTTCGTTTTTCCTACGTTCAGCCCATGCAAATATGGAATCACATTATAATATATTGGATATAGGCATTTTATGAAAACTGCTTCACAATTTTGGTGTCTGTCACATCGCTTGTAAGAGGTCTGGCAAAATGAAATACAGCATTCGCGGAGGGTGGACAAAAATGTGGATAATCCACCTCCACGCTTGAACAGAGGGGAAGAAATTGATATAATGCCCCGTAACAGATACACGCTTAGTTATGACTAGCCCCCAATTACATAAACTTCTTACCTCCGCAGCCCTTAGCCTTGCGGCGGGAGTGATGTTTTTTACGAATATTGCGCAGGCTTCTGAAATGAAGCCGGAGGTGCGCTTGGAGTATGTTGCTCTCCATTTGCCTGATGGCAGTACAGATTTCGTGCCTAAATCGAAGTTTTCTGCCGATACTTTACGGGGCATACAATTGGTAGCCTCGCAGAAGTTTTCAGAAGGAAAAAAACTTCTGCAGCGGCAGGCTGAAAATGGCGATGAAGCAGCTCGTTGTGTTTTAGGAATCATGCAAATACGGGGCGTTGGATTCAGAAAAAATGTTCAAGCAGGATTGGAGCAGATAGAACAGACTGCACAAAACGGCTTTACCCGGGGCTATTACTACCTGTCTTACATAAGCGCTTTTACGCAATTTTCCGTAGAACAATCGCAGCAATGGGCCATAAAAGGAGCAGAACGGGGAGATTTTAGCGCTTTGACGGAAATGGCTTCTAATTTTTTCAACATCGCACAAGGCTCCGATTCTTCCCTTCGACTCAGCAAAGAGCAAGCTCTTCGATATGGTATGAAGTTTGCCAAAGAAGCAGCCAAGCGAGGCAGTCAGACAGGGTATAATCAGGTGGCTGCTACCTGTCGGGACCACTTGAAAGTTTTCGGGAATGATGCTGTCGATATACTTCGAGAGTTGCAGCCTCTATTTGCAGATGCAACAAATCATTTGATTGTGATTCTAGCAGAACTTGAGCGTTATGAAGAGAGTCTAGAATTGGCTCTCAAATGCCCGGAGGACCCCAATGCACAATATATTGCGGGGACGTTGTATCTCCAACATGTTTCGCCACAAAGCAATCTACAAAAAGGATTGGAACACATGAAAAAAGCAGCAGAGATGGGGTTCCGTCCTGCAATCTGGTTTTGGATTCTTTTTTATGAAAATCCGTCCTCTCAGCTTCCTCACATTTCGGGTCTGAATCCAACCCCCTCCGAATCAAGAAGACTGACCATCACTTTAGCCGCCAGCGGTGATAATGCAGCTAAGGCATATTTAGCGCGATATTATTATGAAGGTTTTGGCGGAGAACAGAATATAGGAAAGGCTGCGAAATTGTTGCAGGAGGTCTTCTCTGACGAATCCACATATTGCCCGCATGCTGAACAGTATTACTGGCAATGGAAGAGATTAGCTAGGAATGGAGATGCAACTGCACAGGAATTTATCCGAGAATTTACCGCCATTGGAGGCAAAGAGCCGCCTTCCAGAATCAAAGACCCCTCATTGAGATAATTAAACACCACCCGCAAGACTAGGACGCCCCCAACGCTGGGCAAGAATGAGCCCCGGCACTCGTCCTACCCTTGCGGGTGTCTTTTTGTCCTCTTTGGCTGTCATTCCGCAGGTGAAGTCTGCTTTGTCACCGAAGGCGGCTGCATGTGGTACACCTCCATCCGGTGCTCGATAGTCTGCAATCGGACAGACATCTCGGACAGCACGCGGATGGTCTTCTCCTGCGCTTCGGCCTGCTCAGCGATGAAGGAACGCAGGTCGCAATACAGCACGATGGCGGCAGCAATCCCGATGACCGCAAGCACGGCCCGAGGTTGCTCCACGACATAGCGGCACATATAGGCCAGCCAAGGTTCATTTGGTCTCTTTTCGCACATAGTCAATCGGGTGGTTAGTTGTTGATAAGAGCCAGCAAAGCATCCTTATTGGCGAGAAGTTGAGCCAGTCCGGCGTGTTCATCTTCGGAGAGATGGAGCGTGGTATTGGTTTCATGTGAAGCCGGGGTAAATAGAGCCCCGGGAATGCCCAGCGTAAACGTGGCGGCTATGAGGTAGTTTTCATTGCTCCCGCTCGTGTTCATCAAGTAGCAGCCATCGGTGTCTTTGTTCAAGCCCCTGCCACACAGTACAAGCGTGGTGTTCAGGGCGGTTCCGGTACGACTGCCCATCAGGCAAAGGCGGATTTTCGTACCTCTCAGAGCAGTTTCCTCAAACTGCCAGATACTATCCTGCCCCACCTTTTGCGCTACTGTATTGACGGAAGTGGCAAGATGAACGAAGTTTCCGGAGGCATCCTCCTCAAAAATGCCAAGATAGGAAGCAGTGGTCGTCATGTCGGAGCTGTTGGTAGAGCGACAAGGAATGGTTACGGATTTGAGATTACCTCCCGGGGGACAATGAGCCAGACTGAGCTGAGCCCATCGGCAATTGATATCGGTAGTGCCCACAGCGGATGTATATGTCTCGTACTGTTCCTCATAGAGAGCTTTATGGACGGCTGCATCCACATCAGCCGGGTCTACTTCTCCGGGCTCGCCCTGAACTCCTTGAATCCCCGGTTCGCCCTGTTCTCCCTTGGAGCCACGCTCGCCCTTCAGGGAAGCCAGCCATGCAGCTTCCGTACCTACAAAACCATTGGCCACGGCGATATCGTAAGCAGACAGGCCCGAAACATCCACAGCAAGACCACCGGAAGAAGACTTGCCCACCGGGCGGACATTCTTCCCGGAGACCGGCTCATCCGTCCCCAGCATGACGAAGCCAGCGGCTTCAGCTGAGGCTTGCTTGCTATTCACCCAGGACTTAGTGGCCACGAGGTCCGGAGCCGGATATTCCCCGGTAGCTGCCTCCGGTGCATCCGTGGCAAGGCGGATAATATCGTTGATGATAGTCGTCTGTAGCGTGTCGGAAAGACGGGTCTCGCCGTTCTCCATCCAAGCGAACTCGGTCATGGCCGCAAGCGTGGCCGGGGAGCTTTCCTTACCCTCGCCCACATCGAGCGCGTCATTGAGCGCAAGCGAGGATGCCACCAGACTCAAATCAAAGCGGGTACCCAGTTCCGACTGAGCCCCGGCAGCAGCTTCCGCGAGAATGAGTAGATCTCCCTCGTAGTTGCCCTTGGCCTTGATGCCCATGCGGAGGGCGGTAGCATTCTGAGCCCCCAGCACAGTGACACTCAACGGCACCACAGCCCCGCGCTTCACCTTGAACCCGCTCAGCGGGGAGCCGGTTGCCTTGGCCTGAATCAATGCCGGGCTTTTTTCTGAATTGATGAAAATATCCATATCTGGAGCGGGATGTCAAAATAGCAGGAGGATGGGTACATCGTGCTTCCGGTAATACTCCGCCTCATACTGCCAATCGTGCTTGTACCACTTGTACGAGCCGTTGTCCCCGTCCGGCCTG
>SUVK01000076.1 GCA_015062055.1 Akkermansiaceae bacterium | reverse complement strand
TTCTGAAAGTAATTTCAAAAATAACCTTATTTACTCTTCTTCAGTATGTAAACTATCAAGAAAAGCGTTCGTTGTGCCAACTCCGCTATACTCTATCCGCGTAACCTCTAATTATGCCAACGCGTATTATTTATTAGCCCGGTGCAACCTTAATTTTGATTGCGGTTTGTAGATTTTGAATTTTGAACGTCGGATTTTTTTCTGCAGCGAGAATAGGCGGTTTTTGTAGAAGCTGTGAGGATGGCGACTAATTCACGGGCTTCTTGTATAAGGTTGCGTAATCGTTTTTCCGGTATGATATCGGTATTGGCCAGCAGCTGAAGCCAATAAAGAGTTTCGTCTGCTTCGCCCTCACAGATTTTGAGTTTGCTGGCAAAATCTTCCGGGGATTTTGCGTGGCAGGCTTCGCGATAATTTGCGCCTACGGATGATGAACTTTTGGCGAGTTGTTTGACAATGTTGTCCTCAGTATATCCCTTGGGTACGGATTTCAGCATGATAGCAACCCTTGTAGCAAATGCTAAGGTGCGATTATACATTTCTGTTTTTGTGATGCTTAATCCCATACTCCTGTATCTTTGTTACAACGATGCCGTACGCGTGTATATTCAAAATCCAAAAATCAAAATCCAAAATATCAATGCGCTTCCAGCCAGTTGGGGGCATGGTTGGCCTCTACCTCCAAGGGGACTCCGTTGGGCAGGGGGAGGGCGTTGCGCATGGTGTCGATGATAGCGGGGATGAGGTCGTGCTCGTCTTGGTGTAAATCGATGAGAAGCTCGTCGTGTATCTGCATGATGAGGCGGCTGCGGCGGCCTTGTAACAGCTTGTGTACGCGTACCATGGCAATTTTTATCATGTCGGCCGCCGTGCCTTGTATGGGGGTGTTGATGGCGGTGCGCTCTGCTGCGGTACGCAGGTTGAAATTGCGGCCATTCAGGTCGGGCAGGTAGCGGCGGCGTCCGCACAGGGTCTCGGCATAGCCTTTGCTGCGGGCGTCTTCCACCAACTGCTCCATGCAGGTTTTTATGCCGGGGAATTGGGCGAAATAGCTGTCGATGAGGGTGGCAGCCTCGGTGCGGGTGCAGTCCAGTCGCTGCGAGAGGCCAAAGGAGGAGATGCCGTAAATGATGCCGAAGTTGACGGTTTTGGCGGCGCGACGCATGTCGGCCGTTACCTCCTCGCGGGCTACACCGTATATTTTGGCAGCGGTTTCGGCATGAATATCTCGCCCCTCGGTAAAGGCGGCAATCATCGAGGGGTCGCCCGAGAGGGCAGCCATGAGTCGCAGCTCTACCTGCGAGTAGTCTGCCGAGAGGATGGCGAACTCGGGCCCGCGGGCGAT
Organism: Akkermansiaceae bacterium; assembly: GCA_015062055.1. Lineage (GTDB taxonomy): Bacteria > Verrucomicrobiota > Verrucomicrobiia > Verrucomicrobiales > Akkermansiaceae > Akkermansia. The sequence continues at coordinate 5,405 of SUVK01000076.1, read as the reverse complement.
GAAGGCGCGGCGAATGAGCTTGCCTGCCTCCGACCGCACGGGTATGTTCTGCAAGTTGGGGTTTTGCGAGGCAAGGCGGCCGGTAGCAGTCACCATTTGTTGCAGGGTGGAGTGAATGCGGCCATCTACGGGGGAGATATAGCGGGGCAGGGCATCCAGGTAGGTGCCTTTGAGTTTGGCGAGCTCGCGGTAGTCGAGAATATCCTGCACCAGCGGGCAGCTCGGGGCGAGCTTGCGCAGGGTCTCTTCATCCGTTACAAATTGGCCGCTTTTGGTTTTCTTGGGCTTGGCCAGCAGTTTCATCTCGCCGAAGAGCAGGTCGCCCAGTTGCTTGGGGGAGTTGAGGTTGAGGGGGCGACCCACGATGGCATCTATGCGCGAGCGCAAGGTTTCTATTTGCTCCCCCAGCTCGGCAGAGGCCGTTTGCAGCAGCTCGGGCTCCACCCGCATGCCCTCTGCCTCAATGTCGGCCAGCACCGGCATGAGGGGGAACTCAATCTCCTGCATCAACTCGGTCTGGCCGGCTTGCTCCAGCTGCGGGGCAAGCATGTTGGCCAGTTGCAGGGTAACATCGGCATCCTCGGCAGCGTAGTCGGCCATTTGCTCGACGGGCACGGCGGCGGTGTCGTACTCCTTGCCGGCAATGTCGGCCAAACGCACGGTTTTGTAGCAAAGCAGGGCCTCTGCCATGTCGTCCATGTTGTGCCGCAGCTCGGGGTAAAGGGCGCAGTGGGCCAGCATCACATCAAAGAACGGCCCCGCTACCTGCACACCGGAAGCACGCAGTACTTGTAAGTCAAACTTGGCGTTGAGCCCCACTTTCTCTGCCCCACCGGCAAAGGCGGGTACCAGCTCTTGCGGTACCTTGCCACCCTCTGCCGGTACATAGTATGCCTCATGCTCGGCTATGCAGAACGACATGCCCAGCAAACGGTCTTGCAGCGGGTCCAGCCCCGTGGTCTCGGTGTCAAATGCCCAGCGCGGGGCGGCCAGTAGGGCTTGGGCCAGTTCTGCCCGCCCCTTGGCCGTGTTGACCAAATGGTAGCGATGCTCGGTGCTGTTGATGTCGTTGAGCTGTGGCATGCTGAAGAGGTCGAGCTGAGCCGGCCCCTCGGCGGCAACCGCTGCTTGTTCGGCTGCGGCAAAAAGGTCATCCGCCGGGGCGGCGCCAATGCGTTTATCCAACCCCTTGAACTCAAGTTTTGCAAAAATTTCTCGCAGCGCGGGTACATTGAACCCCGTGCGGGAACAGTCTGTTATCGAGATAGGCAGGGGGACATCGCGGCGTATGGTGGCCAGCTCGTACGAGAGTTTCGCGTTGTCGGCGTTGGCTTCTACCTTTTCGCGCATCTTGCCTTTAATTTGGTCGGTGTGTGCCAGCATGTTTTCCACGCTGCCGAACCGGGCAATGAGCTTGCGGGCGGTGACGGCGCCAACCCCCGGTACACCGGGTATGTTGTCGCTGGCATCCCCCATGAGCGCCAGTATGTCGATAATCTGCTCGGGCTTGCTGATGCCCCATTCCTCCAAAAAGGCAGCCTCGTTTATCACCTCGAACTCGCTCCCCTTTTTGCCCGGTTTGTGGAAGGAGCATGTGGGGGACAGCAACTGCCCCAAGTCTTTGTCAAGAGATACCATGTAGGCATGCATGCCCCCGCGCTCCCCCGCCAGTTTCGTGAAGGTGCCAATCAAATCATCTGCCTCAAATCCCGGTACACGTACCACCGGTATGCGCATGGCTTGCAATATCTCGATTATCCAGGGGATGGAGTCCTTGAGTTCTTGCGGCATGGCTTGGCGGTTGGCCTTGTACTCGGCATATTGCTCGTGCCTGAAGGTGGGCCCCGAGGGGTCCAAACATGCCACGATGTGCGTGGGAGACTCTTTCTCTATGAGCGATAGCACCGTGTTGGTAAAACCGAACATCGCCGAGGTGTTGAGCCCTGCCGATGTGCGCATCGGTGCGTTGATGAATGCGTAAAAGGCGCGGTACATCAGCGCCATGCCATCCAGAATGTAAAGAGTTTCCATCGCTGCTGAGTATAGCATATTCTACCCGCAGCTGTCAATGACATCACAATATGCGCCTGTAAATAAACTGGCGTATATCGCGCACCATGTTAATCATTTTGTGGCGCATGCGCCACAGCAGGCTGCTGCCCAAAATGGTTTTGGTGATATGGGGCCTGCCGTTGAGCCGATCAGGGGTGTTGGCATTGCGAGAGAAAAAGGCAATTTGCCCTTTGGCATGGTATACCTCCATATGCTCCCAGAGTATTTTCAGCTTGTACTCTTTTTCGTATTTGTAGGCAATACAGGCTATGACGGACTGGTCGTGCCTGTTTTCTTGGAATACGCTGTATTCTTTGTCAAGCTCGGTGGCATCTATCACGTATTCGGGGTGGTCGCGCATGGTGTCGTACCACTCTTGTACCACGGGCAGTGCTTTGCGGGTCCACAGCGAAAGCGCACCGTGGCATTGCCGCATTTCTCCTAAATTGTTGCAGCTGTCTTTATAGTGGTCTAACAAGTTGCGGCGTGTCCAGTGCTTCATTAACCCCCAAAACTTGAATAAAATGGCACCATGTTCTTTCAACATGTCGAAATACTTGTACCACAACGGGTCCCCGAACACCTCGCTGCCGGCGTCGGAGTATACCACTATGTCATCCTCCCCGGCCATCTCTTGCAGGGTGTGCAAAATGATATAGGGCTTCCAGAACCAATAGCCACCGCCGCGGCTGTATTGCATCAGTTCATGGTTCTTCACCTCATCCGGCAAATCGTCAGGGGTATAAATGCGTATCTCATCAAAAACACCCGTTTCTTCGGCCATCTTTTTGATGCGGTCGCGCGAATCCCGATAAATCTCATCGCCGTATGATATGAATATGACTTTTCTCATGTGAATATCACGATACGCGCTAAGCCTACCTGTTTTGTTGCCATGCGTCAAGTATGTTTTCCGGAATTGGGGTGAAAATACTTGTTTTATTGGGCTGATGCCGTATAATTTGCGCGGTATGACGGAGTACGATTTAAGCCCAAAGTTGCGTGAACGCATCGATGAAGCACTGGAGTCGGATGAGCGCCTGGTGTTGGTAGCCAGGCCGGATTGGTGGTGGGCATCTCCTTTGGCTCGCTTTTTTATCATATTCGGTGCCATATGGGTGTCATTGCTGGCGGTGATGACGGTGTGCATGGTTAATGCGCCGGACACAACCGAACAGGACTACCTGTTTTTGATACCTTTTTGGGTGGTTGGTATAGGGGTGATTGTTGGTGTATTGCTCAGCCGTGCCGCGGGAAAGCGAGCGGTGTATCTGATTACGGATAAGCGCGCCATTGCCTTGCGCGCCAAAGTCTTATTCTGGCCGTTGAAGCCGGATATGGTAAAAGCGGTGGAAGAGCACCGAAACGGCTACGGCGATATTGTGCTGGGGTATAAATCTTACCAAATTAACAATATACCGGCGCCGGACGGTTTTGTGGGGGTGCCGCAGGTGCGGGAGGTGTTGGCAGCCTTGCAGGCACAAATTAAGGCTACCTGTGCGGTGGCATATAAGCCTGTTAAGTGGCAGACAACGGAGCTGACACCCGAGGAGAAACGGAAAGCTGCCCGCACGTTCGGTATTTTAGGCGTGTTTGCCGCTTTATTCGGTTCCTTATTTTTTGCGGTGGGGTTGTATATGTTTATACAGCACCGTCAATTGGTGCAAGAGGGCATGCCGGCAGTGGCAAGAGTGGTGAAAATTGTTGTTGACTATGACTCTGACCACGGGAAATCCTATTTTCCGGTGGTGCAATTTACGGATGCCGCGGGAAAATCCCATACGGTACAAAGCAGCCGCAGCAACAGAAACCTAAGCAAAGGCGAGCTGTTGAATATCCTTTACAGGCCGAGCAATCCGCAGCATTTTGAAATAGAAGGGGAGGATGCCACGTCTTTTTCATGCTGCTCTATGGCTGTGGGTGGCATTATTATGCTGACAGGTGGGTGGTTGTTTGTGCGCATGCTGCGCCAACGTAAACGTCAATCAGCGGTAAAAGAATCATGCAACGAGAGATAGACAAGATTTTGAAACCCGGCGAAACGGTGGAGCTGGTGGTGTACCCGCAGTGGCGGTGGCTTACGCAGGCCAATATCATTAGCGTGCTGGTAGCGGTGTTGTTGCTTGGGGTTGTTGGTAAAGTAACACACGCGTTGCTGCAAAGCAACATGCAGGCAGACCACATCAGCCTGTTGTTGGCGTTGCTGCCTTTTTGGGGGGCGGCCATAGGCTTGGCCATCAGCCCGTTTTGGCGGCGCAAGCGCGTGATGCGTATGCTTTACGTAGTAACGAATCGCCGTGCTATCGTGGTACAGCCTTCTCCCTTTCTGTTAAAGCCCGAGCTGCGCACCTGGCCGTTAAATGAAGGGTTGATAAAATCCGTATATGCGGATGCCGACGGCACAGGGGATATCATCTTTGACTACCGCAAGGTGCACACCAAACATGGCTTCAGGGATGAGCCGGAGGGCTTTTTGCGCGTGCCCGAGCCGGACCGCGTGCACAAGCTGTTGCAAGAGCAAATAGCCGCTGCTGCCACGGCAGAGCCCCCGCTGCCGGCCCCGTGGCGCACCTCCGCTTTGCCCCCTGTGCCACCCGCCAAACGCACCTCCTGGAAACACGGTTTTTGGTTGATTACCCCCGGTTTGTTTCTGTGCCTTTTGATGTGGCATGCCAAGCAGCAATACGCGGAGCTGGCGGATAGAGGTGTTACGGCAGATGCCCGGGTGGTGGCAAAAGAAAAGGCAGAAACGCCCCGATTAACGGTTTCTTTTAAGGCAGATAATTTCCCCTACAAGCTTCAAACGATGTCTCACGATGCCGGTAATGTTCGTTACGCTGTCGGGGATGTGGTTAAGGTTGTATACCTGCCCGATAAGGTACATGTTATCGACTTGAAGTCGCTTTTGGAGGAGAAACAAACGCAGGTGTCTATCCTCTTCTCCCTGGGTGGTGTGTTGATTCTGATAGGTGGCGTGGTGTGCGTTTACCTATACCGCAAAGAGCACTTCAATGCATGATTGATGCCTGTTGTGTAATATGGTAAGCCGGCTTTATTACAGGGGGGGATTTTTTCAAGGGAACATGAACACCGGTTGAAAAATGTGCCAAATAAAATACTCATATTATGTATATTATGATAAATTTCCCGCAAATCGGGAGTATTATTCCCGATTTGCGGGAAATTATGCTTGACTCATTGATAATAATGTGAGAATATCAAGGGCATGAATACGAGCACTGATACAGGGTACAGAGAACGCAGCATGGAAAACAAAGTGCGGGAATTAAGTCGCAGCTTTGCTTGCATCATGTTGACCGGTGCCAGACAAGTGGGTAAATCAACCCTGTTGA
>SUVK01000075.1 GCA_015062055.1 Akkermansiaceae bacterium | reverse complement strand
ATGGTGCAGATATCCCTGTGTCTACTTTCTTTCGGTGCTGCGGGATACATGGTGTACCAGGTCCGGCAATGGGAGAGGAAACAATCCCGGCGACTGAAACTCTAGGCCTCTGTCCATCGCTTGCAAGTGTCTTTTTATCCCCTTGCAAGCGATGTTTCTTTTTAGGTTGCCACCCGGCGAAAAATGCACCTTAAAGTCCTGATTCTGTGTAGCTTGCCAGTTCGAAACATCTTTGCTTGTCACAGAGTTACTATCGCCCCAAAATTGCCTAAGCTCACAGAATCAACAGATTGTAGATTCGAGGCTTCTTTAGTGAACCTAACATGAATTCGCGCTTAGAAAAAGGGGCTTAGGCGTGCTTAGGCTTTTTGGCCTTTTGGAGCCGTTTTGCGCCCGGCTGGGCGGTGATGAGGCTTGCGAGTGTGCAATGCCTAAGCGATTGTAACTATTGAAAATCAATACAAAGCAAAAACCGAACCAGATTGTTTTCTGATTCGGTTTCTGGGATTAAGTGGAGCATAGCGGACTCGAACCGCTGACCCCTTCAATGCCATTGAAGTGCTCTACCAGCTGAGCTAATACCCCATTATGTGAGATGTGCCCGTTGCGGACGAGCGGAGTATACACTTGTTTTTTGAGTTTGGCAAGTAAAAAATCACAAAAAAGCAATTTTTTTAATGAAAACAGGGGAAAAGGGTACTTAATAGTTATGTATGGGTAAAATTTCGAGTTAGCTATAACTTTTATTGTTGTTTGAGTGTCAGGAGTTAATAAATTATAAACGGAAAGCCACTCAAAATTCAATGAATTTTGTATTGACAAAACGGCTAGAAAAATATAAAATCCGGGCGTCCTTGGAGCCAGACGTAAAATTGGTTCTTGGGTCCGAAAAGGGTCCATTTCATAGGGTAGTTGGGCTCCCGGTGGTCTTCGGATCGCCGGGAGACTTCCTTTAAGGGGGGTGGAGTGTTGAGGTGGAATTGCAAAATACGGGGTGAAAAAGGGAGGTCTAAATAATAGTTATGCAAAGTTGATTTCACCGGGTAGCGGCGGATGAAAAAAAGCCACTGCCCGTAAGGGACTGTGGCTGTAAAAGTAATGGGGGGCGGGGTGGTCTTAGTCTTCTTTACCCCAGCCTTTCATCTCGGCGTATTGGAAGAAGTAGCGCAGGATGCGGGCGTAGAAAATGCGTTTGGCGGGGGTGGCCGCTGCGCCGAGGATGCGGTGGGTCCATTCATCGCGGTCGAGCGAGTGCATGCGGGCGGATGCCAAGTTGGGGTGTGTGTTGAAGATGTTGCGAAGTGCCAGGGAGGCGCGGTTAATTTGAGATTGGAATACGCGACGCCCTTCGGTGCGGACACGCAGATACTCTAACCAAGCTCCTACGGCATAAGAGAAGGTGACATTGTGGCCTGCTGCAATGGTGCGCTCTGTGGTCATATTAAGAGTATAAGGTATATTTGAGCGCGTGTCAAGCAAATAACGCAGATACGACTCAGTTGACTAGCGGAAAGCGCTGAGAGAGCGGGTAGTCGGGTACGTGGATGAGCTCTACGCCGTACATGGAGGCGATTTCGGGGGCGCGGGATTCGGCATAGGCCTCGCCGTAGTAAATGGTTTTGACGCCGTGGGCGCACAAGGCCTGCATGCAAGAGGTGCAGGGCATGGTGGTGCAGGCTACAATTTTGGCTTCGCCGCGCTTAAAAAGGCTGCAGAGGTTGATTTCTGCGTGGAGCATGAATTTTTGGCGTTCTTCGCGAGAAGCCCAGAATCCCTCGGGGGCAGTAAAGCCGGGGAAGAGGCCGTTGTAGGCGGTGCCGATAACGCGGTTGTCTTTATCGAGGGCAGCGGCGCCCACCTTGCGGTAGGGGTCTTCGGAGCGCAGGGCGGCAACATGGGCTAAGGCCATAACGTATTGAGGGATGGAAAGACGGCTCATGGCTTTATCATACAGTACTTTCGCGTCATTGCAAGCGCAATGCATACTTGGGGTGATTTTTTTGCTTGTCAGGGCAGGGAGGCTTTGCTATAAGGTGTGCTATGAGCAGAGATTACTATAACCCGCTGTTGCTACTAGTTGTGGTGATATTGTTGGCATGCCGTATCAGCCATATAGGCAATGACGGCACGCTGGAGATGTGGGTGATGGTGCTTTGTGCAACGGGGGTGGCGTTGGATGGCGCGTTGTCGTTGGCGAGGTCGATGACGCAGCGCCCGGCTATCATGAATGTGGTGTGGGCTGTGGTATTTTTGTTGGTGGGTTGCACTACGTGGGTGATGGCTACGACTAATCAAGGGGTGGATGATTTGGCTCTGGAGGATTACCGCACCATGTATGCTCTTTACCGAGAGGGCGGGGATGTGAATGCTCGCAATGAAAATGGAGACTCTCTTTTGTTGCTGGCGGTAGAATGCGGTAAGGAGAATGTGGTGAGAGAGCTGCTGGGGCGGGCGCCTTTGGCGGCAGAGCAGTTGCCGGAGGCTGCCATGCGTGCCGTCTCTGCCAACCGCGTGCCCGAGCTCAAGATGCTGCTGGAGGCCGGGGTGAGTGCCGATACTGCCTTGGGTGGAACCACGTTGTTGTGCTATGCTGCCTCTCACGGTAATTTGTCTGCCGTTTCGACTTTGTTGGAGCATGGTGCAAGCCCTACTTTGGCAGATGATAATGGTGTGAGCCCTTTGTCTAATGCTGTAAGCAGTGGTAATACGCAAGTGGTGGGCCGCTTGCGGGAAGCCGGTGCCAACCCTGCCGTGGCAGACCCCGATGGGCGCATGCCTGTCAGCTATGCCCGCTCTGATAAAATGGAGGAAGCTCTTCGATAAAAAATCTACCCGTCACTATTATGAAAATATTTTATAGTATATTACTGTTGTCGCTGTGTTGCCATGCAGAGGATTTTACCTTGGCTGATGGTACCGTGTTGAAAGATGCGGAGGTTATACGCCAAGGGAACGAAGAATTGCAGATTCGCCATGCCGGCGGTATCGAAAAATTCTCTTATACCGAGTTGGGCGAAGAGCTGCAACAGCGCTATGAGTTGACACCGGCGCAGGTGGAGACCCGCCGCAAGGCGGCAGAGGAGGCTGCTGCCCGAAAACAGCGCGAAAAAGAAGCCGCCAAGGCGGAAAAGGCCCGCATTTTGAAAGAAGAGCAAGAGGCTCGCAAGGCTTTGCTCGAGGCCTCGGGGAAACATGCTCGCTATATCAGCGGGGCAGATGTCATACAACTTTGCAGCAGTATGTTTACCATAGAGGCCCGTGCAGCCGAGTTTTTGGCTGCCGAATGGAACCGCCGCGAGGCTCTGCGCCTCAATTTAGGGGTCGATACACAGCGTTTTTCCGCAGAGGCTGACTCCTTGAAAGAGGATTTTGAGCAAGAGCGTAAAGAGCTCTCTACCCTGCGCTCCGAGCTCAGCGATAAACGCGCCAAGGTGCAGGAGCAGTCTGCCACTATCAAACGCCAAAATGATGAGATAGCTGCCTTGCGGGCAGAGGTTGCTAGGCTCAATAAAGAGCTGGGCCGTGCAGAGAACCGCCCCACCAACACCACCGTGGTGGTTGATAACCCCGTTTACGTGCCCACCTATGTTGGCCCCACCTGTGTGGGCCATGTGCACAGACCCCACCGTGCCCACCCCGCGCCCAAACACCGCCCCTCTCATAGGCCCGCCCCTCGCCCCAAGCCGATTCAGGTGTCTCCCGGCCCGCGCCCTGCAAGCTCCGCTCGCCCCGCCAACAGTGCCCATACCCTCCCGCGCCGCTGATAACATTGTGCGTGTCACATAACTTTTTGCTTGCTATCCCAATAATTTTGGTGTAGTTTTCAAGTATGTTCTGCAAACATATACTGAAAACTGCTGTTTTAGGGCTTTTGGGCACTGTTGGTATGGCATCGGCTGTCGAGGCGCCGGCGCCGTATGGGCCGGTGCCGACAGAGCAACAGGTAAAGTGGCTGCGTATGGAGTGGTACGCTTTCGTGCACTTCGGCCTCAATACCTACACCAATAAAGAGTGGGGGTATGGCGATGAGTCTCCCACGATGTTTAACCCGGGAGACTTTGATGCCGAGGCTATTGTTAAGACCTTTAAAGGGGCGGGTATGAGCGGTATGATATACACGGCCAAGCACCATGATGGGTTCTGCACATGGCCTACGGAGTCTACCGAGCACAATATCACGAAAGCCCCGTGGAAAAATGGTAAGGGCGATGTGGTGCGGGAGTTTGCGGATGCTTGCGCGAAGTATGATTTCGCATTCGGGACGTATCTTTCCCCATGGGACCGCAACTGCGCAGAGTACGGCAAGCCCGGGTACTTGGATGTGTATTACAAGCAGATTGAGGAGTTGCTTACCAACTATGGCCCGATTTTTGAGATTTGGTTTGATGGTGCCATGGGCGGCGATGGCTATTATGGAGGCGCACGCCAAAATCGCAATATCGGTAAGGCCGATACTTATTACAATTACGAGCAAGTGGTGAAAAATATCCGCAAGTTGCAGCCCGATTGCATTATTTGGGGGGCTGCCGGGCGCGGCGATGTTACTTGGGCCGGCTCAGAAAAAGGCTTTGCCAAGAATTACCCCCTCTGGAATAATCAGGGGAACCACTGGGTGTCATGGGAGGCAGATACGCCCATTAACCACCGCGGATGGTTCTGGCACCCGGGGCAGGGCTCTGCGGTGAAGTCGCCCGAGCATTTGATGCAGGTATACCTTTGCAGTGTGGGGCGCGGTGCGAATTTGATTCTGAACTTGGCGCCGAATCGTGATGGGCGTTTGGACCCGGCTGATGTGGCGTCTCTGGAGGCCTTCGGTAAGATGCGCCGAGGGCTTTTGGCCAAGGATTATGCCCTTAATGCCAAGGTGAAAACCTCTGAGGCTCGAGGCACAGAGTTTGGGGGGTCTCAACTGACGGATGGTGATATTGAGAGTTACTGGTGCCCTAAGGATGGTACCACGAGTGCCACGGCCGAAATCAAGTTGAAGAAGCCGGCTACGTTTGACGTAGTGCGCTTGCGCGAGCAAATTCGCTTGGGGCAGCGTGTGGAGGCTTTTCAGGTGGAGGCATATGTGGATGGTGAGTGGAAGACTATTGTGGCCCCCGGCAAACCCGGCGAAAAGGAGACCGGCTTTGATGGTGTGCGCGGTGGCAAGGGACACACGATTGGCCACCAAGTATTGCGCTGGCTGCCCGAGCCGGTAACGACAGACCGCCTGCGACTGACGATTACCCGCGCCAAGGCTTGCCCCTGTATCTCAGAGTTTTCTTTGCTGCGCATGCCGGCGGCGGAGGCTGCCGTGGTGGTGACGAGCGAGGGTGGTGATAAGGTGCTGGATAGTCGCGGGTGGTCGTACGGTGGTTTTGCCGGTGATGTGGCGCACCTCGCGTTCGATGGCAAGACGGATACCATGTGGTACCACGGCAAAACACCCTCTCATTTGCGGGTGGATATGAAAAAGGAACACACCATCTCCGGTTTTACCTATTTGCCCCGTCAAGATGGTAAAACTCAGGGCATGACCTCTCGCTACCGATTCGAGGTCAGCTTGGACGGCAAAAACTGGAAGCCTGTAGCCGAGGGCGAGTTCGGCAACCTTCGCGCTAACCCCGTCGAGCAGCATGTCACGTTCCCGGCGCAAAAAGCTCGCTACATTCGCTTCTTCTCAACTGCGGCTGTAGATGGCAGCGGCTCTTCTGTGGCAGAGCTCAAGATTCTTGCCCCTCGCTCATAATACTGAGCTGTCAGCTTAAAAAAATGGAGCTCGTTACCCACGGACTCCATTTTTTATCGCCTTATGCGGGGCTCTTGCTGTAGCCGTATTATTTATAGGTGGCGCAGCGATTGAGCCAACCGGGAAGCCATTTTTTTTCATTGCGCGCAGCAGGGGAGTTGGCAACGCGCCTACGCATGACAACGGATGCCGCTCGCGAGAACTCTGCCGTGGCGGCTCGCCCCTGCGGGTTGCCCTGCATTTCTTCCAATACCTGCAGCAACCCCCAGCCTTGCCCGTTGTAACGCTCTGTTGCCTTTAGCCCTTCGCCTTTGAAATTAACATAATCTACCAGGCAATACATGCCCTGAGTGGTAGCCGCCAAGGCATTGTAGCGGGCCTGTACCGCTGCCGGGTTGGTGGCGGCTTGCAACATGCGGGGCAGGGCTGCGCGAGACCTCATTATGATGAACTCCGTTTGCAATTCTACGTGCGCCGCCAGCCATTGTCGCATGGCATTGGCCTTGCCGCTGCGGTCTGCCTCAAAAGCGGCCTTGCTTTGCCACGGGGCGTACCCCTCAAAATAGCTCGGTACTTGTATGCCCTTTCGCTTGGCAAAATGGATAAACTTCGGAAAACTCTCGTCAAACGGCCCCTCATACCCTGCCGGGTACCAAATGAAATGCCCGATACCCAGGGAGGGAAACTCCTCCCCCGCATTCCAGCTGACCAATCCCTGCACACTGCCGGCACACTCATTTTGCCAGATTCGGCGCCCCAGCGAATTGAGATCGATATTGCCCGTGGCGGGTGTTGTCGCCGTTTGGTGGCGCGGTGCATAACGTGCCTGCGGGGCGTTTTGTGCAGAACACGCGGTGAGCATCAACGCCGTGCTCAGTAGGAGAATTCGTTGCTTCATGCCTTGCATTTTATCATACTTCATTCTTTCTTGTAAAGGCCGATTTTGCGCTAAAAAAATGGCACTGCGTCAAAAAAGTCGCGGAATGACGGACTGAGGCGCGCCAACCATCAAGAGTTGTGGTAATATGTGGTTGGAATGAACATTATACCAGCTCTTGAAATGAAAGGCTGGCGCACCTCTGCG
>SUVK01000074.1 GCA_015062055.1 Akkermansiaceae bacterium | reverse complement strand
GGAGAGATAAAAGAGTTGCGGCAGGAACATTAGCTCCGGGACCAATCACACGCCGAGAAACCGCCGTATGCCATAAATGGCACGTACGGTGGTGTGAGAGGGGGACGAAAGTCCCCCTACTCAATTAATGAAAAAAAAGAATTAAGGAGTTACCTGTTTTTCGATTGGCAGTGGGGGCAGGTGGCGGTGGGGTCTTGGCGCAAGAAACGGTACCCGCAAATGCGGCAGATGATGCGCGTTTTTTTGCGTTGAAAGCGGCGCCATTTTGCAACCAGTTGCACCGGTACGATAATGCAGACCAAAAGGGCAAGCCCCGTGATGACGACTGCCTCAAAAAACTCGTGCAATCTGAGCGCTGCTATAAGGTTACCGTGAATCATGGTGTGGGCTCCTTTCCTTCTGTTGCAGAATCTTGTGGTGGCAGCTCCAACAAGCGTTGCTCATCTATAATCATGGATGCGGGCACCGTGTCGAAAATCGGCTGCTCGGGGGCCGGTACAATAGCCGGCTCGAAGCGGCGCGGCAGGTTTTGACCGGCGGCTACATCCTTGCGCGTGGGGTCTGCAAAGACCGGCAGTAGTAGGGGCAGGGGACTGCGCAGCTGCATGCGCATGGCTGTTATCGCATCGTTGCGATAGGTTATTTTGCCATAGCCTTGTGGGCGTACTCGCTCGGGCATTTTTACATCTACCCAAAGTAACAAGAACCCCACTACAACCGCTGCCAACAGCATGAATAGGGGCAAGCACCCCGGCATGGGCCGAGAGTGCATGGCGTGGTACAAAAGACTATGTTCCTCTTTATTTTCCATTATTCAACGGCCGGTCTGCCTTGGAGAGAAAGGGTGAAATTGCGCTGTAGCACCATATCGATGAGTTTACTGAGGTTGCCGTACGATACTGCAGGGTCTCCCTCAATAATGATGGTGGTGTTTTGTTTGCGGCCCGGTGTGGCTGCTGCCCATTCGTCGAGTTTTGCCGGTAAGGCATCAAGTCCACCGGGGAGTATGATTCCCTCGACATAGATTCGGGGGGTGTCTCCGGGGGTGATGGTGACAATGTGCAAATTGTCGCGGTTGTACGCTTCCATCACAAAATGCGACTCCGGTGGGTAGACATTGACGCCGTAACGCGGTAATCGGTGTACCGGCGACCACACCAAAAAGCAGAAGAGCAGAAACAGATTAGCCCCGGCTGCAATTACAATGGGGTAACCCGGGGTGCTGAGGGTGGATTGTACGCGGCGCATGGTTTCAGTGTGTGGTGGCGGGGTGTTCAGGCTTCGGCTGCGGTGCGTGCATCGCAGATGAGGTGTGCCGTTTCTAATCCGGCACGCTCGATATTGTTGATAATCTTGCGAGCGCGTGCAGCCAAGTACATGTAGAACAGGTAGCAGGGTATAGCCATCGCTACGCCGGCTGCAGAGAGTAAAAGTGCACTTTCTATGCTGGCTGCCACCTGCGGCATGGCTGCGGCGCCATCTGTTACCCCGGGTTGTTCGTAAAACGATATCATGGTAAGCAGAGTTCCCAAAATACCCAGTAGCGGTAATACCGTAGAACAGACCAAGAGAACTCGTACATAGCGCTCTACGCGGTATACCTCAAGTGAGGCGGCCTCTATGGCTATGTCTCTCAGCTCGGCGCGTTCTAATTTGGGGCGTGAGATAACGGCTTCTACCACACGAGCCATAGGCCCGGGCAGACGGCGTACCTCGTGCAGGGCTTCGTTATATTGCCCACTGTGCAGAAGAGCCGAGATTCCACGCAGGAAATCGCCCGAGTTGATGTTGACTCGGTGATAATAGAACAGACGCTCTGCTACAACGGCTAAGGCCAGTACGACAAAGAACATCATCAGCCAGAACATGGGCCCCATGGAGACTATCATTTCAGTCATATCTGCAGGTTTGGTGTTAGTTTTTGAGTTTCGTAGGTGGTAAGTAGTTCAAGCAGAGACGGTCGCCGTGCTCTGTATGGACGGCGACCGCTCCGGTAAAATTAAGCTTTCGGGCAAATGCTCTCTGCTCCGAAGTAGGGGACCAGTGCCTCCGGTATGCGTACTGAGCCATCGGGCTGTTGGCATTGCTCTAACAAGGCTACATACAGACGCGGCAGTGCCGTGCCGGAGCCATTGAGGGTGTAGGGAACGCGCATCTTGCCATCGGCATCTTTGTAGCGCAGTTTCATGCGGCGTGCTTGGTAATCTGTAAAGCAGGAGCAGCTGGATACCTCCAGATACTTACCTTGCCCCGGTGCCCAAACCTCGATGTCGTAGGTCTTGGCTGAGGAGAACCCGACATCTCCCGTGCAAAGCTCAATCACGCGATAGTGCAAGCCCAGCTTTTGCAAGATGCTCTCGGCATGGCTCGTCAGTTTCTCCAGCTCGGCAAAGCCTTCCTCAGGTTTGCAAATCTCTACCAGCTCAACCTTGTCAAACTGGTGCACGCGTATCATACCCTTGTTTTCGCGCCCGGCAGAGCCTGCCTCACGGCGGAAACAGGGGGTGTAAGCTGTCATCTTGACGGGCAGGTCGGCCTCGCGCAAAATCTGGTCGCGGCAAAGATTGGTAACGGGTACTTCTGCCGTGGGTACCAAGAACATGCTGTTGCCCTCAAGCCCATACATGTCTTCCTCAAACTTAGGCAGCTGTCCCGTGCCGTACATGCACTCGCGCTTTACAATGAAAGGTACGCCTACCTCTTGGTAACCATTTTCTTGCGTTTGGGTGTCGAGCAAGAAGTTGATAAGGGCTCGCTCCAAACGGGCACCGAGCCCGCGGTAGACAATGAACCCGGAGCCCGAAATGCGCGTGGCATCCTCAAAGTTGAGTAATCCGCAAGTCGTGGCAATTTGCACGTGGTCTTTCGGCTCTGCTATCTCGGGTTTTGTGCCCCATACGCGCAGCTCGGGGTTGGCACTTTCGTCTTCTCCCACAGGGGCTCCATCATGAGGCATGTTGGGGATGTTGAGCAACAGACTTTCCTGCTCTTCGGCCGCAGTTGTGGCTACAGCGTCCAGCTCTTTAATGCGCTCGCCCACTTCCCCCATGCGTTTTTTGAGAGCCTCGGCCTCATCACGGCGGCCTTCTTTCATCATTTGCCCGATGAGTTTTGAGGTGCTGTTACGCTCTGAGGAAAGCGTTTGCTTCTCCGTCTCAGCATTGCGGCGCTTTACATCACACTCCAGCACCTTGTCCACAAGCATCCAATGGTCTCCGCCACGCAGGCGAACACGCTCCTTTACATATTCAGGGTTTTCCCTGACAACTCGGATATCCAGCATAACGGCATTATTTTACACCCTTACGCGCTATATTCAAGCTGAAAATGCGACAAAGTACAATTTACGGGTCAATTTGTGATTTGACCTTCGGTTGTTGGCATGGTATGATAGCAAATATGGCACGGTTACGGTTGAGTCACTTATCAATTTATGGCGGGCTTATGGTATTGGCTGCGTGCGATGCCCCGCCGCAAGAGCCGGCAGCGGCAGGGGCTCAGGCCTCTCATGCCGAGATGCTTTCTCCGGTGGATACAACACTTGTGGCTTCTTATGCGGCCACGGCGTTAGTGAGCGTGCCTCAAGATGAAGAAGCGCATGCTGCCGCAATTGTGCGGTTGATGAAACACCCGCGTACCGACGCGTTGTATGCAGAACAAGTAAAGATGTTGACGGATTCTTACCAAAAGAAGTATCCCGAGTCGCTCAAGATGCGGCAGCAGGCAATCTTGTGTTTTATTCAAGCCATTTTGGCTCAGCCCGAGCGCTTTTCCGGTCGTGATTTTGACCGCGCCTATGAATACTGCGATTACCCGCTTGTAGCAGACGAAGCGGGGCATTTGAGTCTGCTGAAAATCGAACTCTCGTTTGCAGATTACCGTTGTACGTCGGATATGAAACAAAAGTTGTTGGCCGACTTGCAGACCCGGGTCAGGCAATCGCCCGACGATACCCCGGCTGATCATTTGGCGCATGCCTTTTATATTGTAATGCAGCATGTAGATGCAGCGCAAAGACAAGAGTACCTTACGCTCTATTTTCAACATGCCGATTGCGTAGGCGGCCCCTACCGCCTGCACATTCTGCTTTTGGCAGATATGCCTGCACGAGAGCTATTACCCTATATAGTAGAAGAAGCAGAGCAGGGAACAGATGCTGCTTCTTTATTGCCGTTTTTGCCTATTTTGATGACAGATTCCGGCGCGTCAGATTTGCTGTCGAAACACCCGGTGCTGGGGGCTCTGGCCCTTGCTGTTGAGTTAGACCACATGCTGGCTGCAACTGATACACCTCGCGAGAAGTTGGATGCTCTGGCCTCTTCTCTGTCGGCTTCAGCGCCCGCGCTGCAAAACGCGTATGTAAATAGGGTGTTGGCGCACTATCGTGTGGTGGTGGGGCAACCTGAAGTCGCTGTTGATATATACCGCCGTCTTTCGGAACAAGAGGATGCCATGACTCCCGAGGCCGAGCTGTTGTATGCCGCAGCCTTGTGTGCTTTGCCCGATGGCGCAGCAGAGGCCGAGGCTCTATACCGCTCATTGTCCCGTTCTTCCGAACCTCTGATTGCTTCTCAAGCACTACAGGGGCTTTTAACGTTGCTTGAAACGCAAAGTCGTTATAGCGATGCTCTTGAAACAACGGGCGAAATGCTGCGCGTTGAGCGCGATTCGGCAACACGTATCACCATTTTATTCAAACGTGCTGAGTTAGCTGAGCTGACCGGCAATATCAATGAGGCTATCAGCCTGTACTCTCTTCTCGAGCTTGAGTACGGTGGTGATATGAAAGTGGCTTTGCCTGCATGTCACAAACTGTTGCAATTACTGAAAGCTCGCAATTTTAAGGCCGTAACCGATAAGGAAAAAGCTACCTACACGCCGTCTGATTGGTGGTATGCTTGGGTGCGAGGTCGGGATTTTATCAAGCGCGTGCGCCAAAATCCGGAAATCGAGGCTCAGTTCTCCGACTCGCAAAAACGTATTTTCGAGGATATTTGTAATATGGTATCAGCTTTGGGGCGAGAGCGTCCGGTAGTTGACGAAGAACGAGAACGCGCCACGCAATCCCGTTAATCTCTCGGGGGGGCGATTCGCTGTTGTCTGTTTTTGGTTATCAGGAGTTCAATAGTTGTTGCTGCCATTTCATGAGGTGCCCGAGCCCTTTTTCAGGATGGGCGGCAATGGCCTCCAACTGGTAGCGGGTGGCGATGATGGTGGGCTCCAAATCTAAGGCCTCTGCTACGGCATTTCGCTTGGCTGACCATGCTTCCAGCGTGGCATCAAAGTCGGGGTCTACCTCGTGCTTCTGTTTCTTCGGCAACTGGGGGTAATCCTCTTCATCCATTAGCTGAAACTTTTCTACAGCCTTGCGGAAACGTGCTGCCCGGTGGGCATGGAAATGGTGATTGGGGTGAGCGGTGCGGAACTCTTGCAGTGCTAAGCTCCATCTCAATAAATCGTCATTAGAGCATACCATGAACGAGGGCTTATCCCATACGGCTGCTTCGTTGTCGCGCCAAGTCCACAGAGTTTTCAATGCGGCTAACCCCCGGCGGTTGAATTTGCCACAGCCTTTAATTCGCCAAGCTTCTTGGTCGTTGGCTGCAAAACGCTCCCGTCCGCGTTCCAGATTGTGAGCGCAACTTTCTAAAAACCAATCGTAACGCCCTTTCTCTTTTAATGCCGCCACGAGTTGGTCTGCCATGCCCAGCATAAATTTGACATCACCTTGAGCGTATGCTTTCATTTCTGCTGACATGGGGCGCATTCCCCAGTCTGCCTTTTGGTTCTTTTTGCTGAGCTTGATGCCGTAAAAATGCTCTACCAGTGCTGCAAGCCCGAATTGTCGGAAACCCAGTAGTCTCGCCGCAATCTGCGTATCCAATATCATGTGCGGCAGTACCCCATAGGCATTTTGCAGCAGGCTCATGTCGTAATCGGCTCCGTGCATCCACACATCGGCCTCTTGCAACCAAAGTGTAAACAGACTCATGTCTTCTATGGCCAGCGGGTCTATAATGGCTACGCCGTCTGCGTCTCCATACTGAATCAGGCACAGTTTTTCTCGGTGGCGGTGCAGGCTGTCGGCCTCCAAATCCAGCACGCTACGCCCTTGCGGTTGGGCTGCCGCGCGTATCTTCCACTCATACAGTGCTTGAGAATCAGTTATCATGAACGCGCGCCATGCTATCATATTCTTAATTGTTTTGCAAGCGTTAATTTTTATTATTCTTGTTAATCTGTGTCGCTTGTGTTAAAATCACGCCATGGCAATAGAGCATTTTCGGGGGCAAGCTCCGCAACTTCATAAGCCTGCTTTTGTAGCGGGCAGCGCAGATATCATAGGAGCCGTTACCGTGGCAGAGGATGCCTCGATATGGTACAACGCAACCATTAGAGGCGATGTGTCGGCCATTTCCGTTGGTCGGGGCAGTAATGTGCAAGATAATTGCTGCCTGCATGTAGATTATGATTTGGGGTGTCACCTCGGTGAGTATGTAACGGTGGGGCATAGT
Source organism: Akkermansiaceae bacterium (assembly GCA_015062055.1). Classification (GTDB taxonomy): domain Bacteria; phylum Verrucomicrobiota; class Verrucomicrobiia; order Verrucomicrobiales; family Akkermansiaceae; genus Akkermansia. The sequence goes on along the minus strand of SUVK01000074.1, from coordinate 430 downwards.
GTAACTCTTCATGCATGCACTGTAGAAGATAAATGTCTTATCGGTATGGGGGCTGTGGTGTTAGATGGTGCCGTTGTTGGTCACGGCTCTATTGTAGGGGCACATGCTCTTGTAACAAAGGGTACAATCATTCCCCCGCATAGCTTGGTGCTCGGCTCCCCTGCCAAGGTGGTGAAAACCCTTTCTCCCGAGGTGGAGGAGCAGAATTACCGCCATGCTCTGGGGTATGTTGACCTTGCTCGCGAGTTTGCCGCAAGATGAGCTATTAATACAAAAAAGGCGGTGGTAAACCGCCTTTTTGTATTGTGGTACGACCGACGCGATATGCGCACTGCGGTGAAAGTCCGCGAGGAGCCGCGATGATGCGGAATCCCAGACCTGAAGAACAACTGCGGGGAGGTAACAAACCGTGGAAGAGGAAGTTCGAGGG
>SUVK01000020.1 GCA_015062055.1 Akkermansiaceae bacterium | reverse complement strand
ACCCGGTCCCATTCCGAACCCGGAAGTGAAACATCAGCACGTCGATGGTAGTCGGACGATAGGTCCCGCGAGAGTAGATAGCCGCCGGGGATAACGAAGGCCGCAAACCGAAAGGTTTGCGGCCTTCATCATTATGCGCGCCAGCGCATTCTTCACAACGCCGCAGGCGTTCTTCATGATGCACCGCAGGTGCATTCTTCATTAGCCGCCGTTGGCGGCTTCTTCACTACTCGCGCAGCGAGTATAAAAACGTCAGCTATCAAAACTCCCCACACTCTCTTTATAAATCCCCCCTTTATCGACTCGCTTGCGCTCATCATGCAGAATGGGGAACGATACGCCACAGGATGCTTTTTGGGGATGCGTATCTCATTTTTTATGAGATGACAAGTAAAAAGTTCAAAAAAAACTCATTTTTAATGAGTTAATTCACATTTCGATAATAGGGATAACAAGTATTCTAAATGATGAATTTTAGTGTATTGCATTGGTATTGCATAGTTAAAGCGAAATCTCATAAAAAAAGCGATAGATTAGTGGGGATGTGCGATATTCGTACGAGTATAAAAATTTTTAACTATGAAATTACATTTACCGACAAAGATGTTAACGGCATTGGTAGCCGCGATGGCAACTTGTGCCTATGCAGAAGACTACACCTTGGCAGAGGATACAACCTTGACGCCGAGTGGCATGGTAGATAGCTCCGTCAGCTACACAAGTGCAGATAGCAACTCGAAGGTTGATTTGACGATTACCGGTGCAACAACAACCATCTATTATCTGAACAGTGCAGGTGAGAGTGCCGTATTCGACGGCCTTGATACCTTCAGCCTGAGCAATAATAATGCCGAGACAGATGAAAGCGGGTTGATTCGCGGTTACAAAAACAGCGGTGGCCGGATTTCGATGAGCAACAACAACAGTGTTGTACTTGATAATAACGACACGGTGTCTACCGGCTCCAATATGTATGGCGGTGTCTTGCGCTCTTATTTGAGTGATATCAATATCAACAACAACGTCAGCGTCAGCATACAGGGTAATAATTACACCACTAAGGCTACGAGCAACAGCAATACCTGTGGCGGTGCTGTCTATATTACGGGTGCATGCACCTACAACATGAGCAACAACGGCGATGTTACCATTTCCGGTAACTCCCTGACATCTTTGGCAACTGCGCATGGCGGTGCTATAGATGTAGGCCAAATATCCGACCACGAGGTGTTGTCTTGGGATGCTAACAAGAGCATTACCATTTCCGGCAATACGGCAGAGGGCAATCAAGCCCGAGGTGGTGCTTTGCATGCTATGTCTCTGGGCACCATCAGCAACACGGTAGGTACCGTCAGCTTCAGCGGCAACAAAGCATACTCCTCTGCCTCTACTGCTTTTGGTGGTGCCGTCAGCCTCGAGGGTTACGGTGATATCCGTTTCAAAGACAACAATGCTGTAGAGTTTAATAACAATACGGCACAGGGCATGGCTTATACATATAACGACCCGGCTGCCGGTGGTGGTGCTATACATGGTATCAACGGAACCGCTTTCCATTTTAATGGCAACAAGTCGGTAACCTTCAGCGGCAACACAGCCGTTAACGAAACCGGTAAAGTAATTGGTGGCGCTATTTATGCTACCTCCGCCGGGTCTGTAGTAGACATCTCCGGCAACGATAGTGTAACCTTCAGCGGTAACGGGGCCAAGGGTGCCGGGCCGGCCTACACCTTTGGAGGTGCCATTTACAGCAAGGGCGGTGTAAGCATTAATGATAATAAGACCGTTCTTTTCGAGAAAAACTACGAGAAAGGCGGTGATAATTATCGGCTCCGCAGTATTTATGCTGCTGATACTTCCTCGTATAATCCTGTCAAGGTTAACCTTAACCTTTCATCGGCAGATGGTGGTACATTTACGGTGAAAGACAGCATCAAGGTATCGGGCGAGTTGTCTTTGAATGCCGACTATAATGGCAAGGCTCAAACCGGCAAGTTTGTGTTCAGCGGTACCGATACCGAGAAGCACCTTAATGAGATTATCGCGGCCAACACAGCAGAGGGGCAAACCGCCCGCACAGCTACGGCTGCTGAGATTGAGGCCTCTCGCACCTACGAGGTTGCCGGGGCAATAACGCTGCACAATGGCACCCTCTGCTTACAAGACGGCGTTATTATCAAAGCTGCAAGTCTCGAGATTGCCGCCGGGGCTAACCTCGAGCTGGCCGTTACCCCGAGCACCGATGCCTATGCCGTAGGTTTGGCTGAGACTGCCACCGGTGCCCCCATTGCCGCAACTCTTCATAACGACTTAGTGCTTCAGGACAACTCACGCCTTACCCTTAATGGAGGTGCGTTGGATATGCAGGGCAACGATGTCACCATCGGAAACGGTGTTGTGATGCATATTATCATGGATTCTCTCGACAACCTCGAGGGCTCCACAATTGCCCTGTTCTTGAATGCCGGTAATGCAGACGCCATCACCCTCGATAACGTGAACTTTATCTTCACCGATGATGAAGAGTGGAAATCCGGCGACATTACTTACAATAACGACGGCACCATTACCGTAAGCAACACGAAGGTTATCCCCGAGCCTACCACGGCCACACTCTCTCTGTTGGCCTTGGCTGCTCTTGCGGCTCGTCGCCGTCGCCGCTGATGCCCTATCGGCTTCGCCCTTATATGTTTCCCGATGTGAATCGGTAAATGTAATTCCACCGCCACCGAGAACTCGGTGGCGGTGTTGTATTAATGTATATGGAGTAGGGTTTATTGGGCTCCCGCAGCTTTGAGGGCATCTATTACAGCCTGACTTCTGCACCAGAAGAGTGGTGTCTTGCCGGCGTTGTCTGCTTTATTGACATCTATGCCGGGTGCGTTGAGCAGTTGTTGAACGCATTTTACGTGATCTTCTTTTGCCGCATACAAAAGCGGTGTTCTTCCGGCGGCATCTGCTTTATTGACATCAATACCCGTGCTTGCCAACAGAAGTTGTACACCTTGTGCATAGCCGTTCTCGGCGGCGATAATCAGCGGGGTTTTACCATCTATTGTCATGGTGTTGACATCTATGCACGGGGCTGCCAGCAGTAATTTTATACATTCCTCTTGCTTGTTCTTGATTGCCCAGTAGAGAGGTGTTTCGCCGTATTTATTGGCTCGATTGATGTCAATGCCGGGTGTAGCAATCAGAAGTTTAACGCATTCCGCGTGCCCTCCTTTTGCAGCCCAATAAATGACAGATGTGCCACTATTGTTAACCTTGTTTACGTCTGCACCATGAGCCAAAAGAAGCTTGACGCATTCTACGTGCCCATTTTGTGCAGCATTCGCGAGTGCGGTATTTCCGTATTTGGCGGTGTGATTAACATCAACACCCGGTACTGAGAGAAGATATTGCAGTATTTGTTTGCTGCCTCCGTATGCCGCGGCCCAAAGTCCTTCACTTGAGTCAGCGCCTTTCTTAAGCATATACTTAACGAGTTCGAGATTGCCTTTGCTGGCCGCACCTCGAATGCCTATATTAGGATTGGCGCCTTTTTCCAGCAAGAAATCGATGACATCAGTCTTGCCAGCGACTGCCGCGTACAAAAGTCCTACACTTGGGTCTGCGCCTTTCTCAAGCATATACTTAACGAGTTCGAGATTGCCTTTGCGGGCCGCGCCTCGAATGCCTTCATTAGGATTGGCGCCTTTTTCCAGCAAGAAATCGATGACATCAGTCTTGCCAGCGGATGCCGCGTACCACAGTCCTTCACTTAGGTCAGCTCCTTTCTCGAGCATATATGACACGACTCCGATGTTGCCTTGTTTAGCGGCCAATTTAAGCCCTATGTTGGTGTCGGCTTTATGTTTTAACAACAGATTGATGATTTCGTAGTTTTGTGATTTAATCGCAGCCGCCCAAATCTCATTCGGATATGCACCATGTTCTAACAAGAGTTTAATGCACTCTACGTGACGCCATGTTAGCCTCTCTTGCCCCCAATAGGGACATGCGAGCGTTAGGGCTGACTTGTCTTTCTCCTGCTGATGATTGACGCATGCTCCATTCTCCAGTAGAAGGCGGAGGCATTCCACATGGCCACCTTCAGCCGCGTACATGAGAGGCGTCCAGTCATCATAATTTGCTTTGTTAACATCTGCACCGTGTGCAATTAAAAGCTTAACACATTCAATATGGTTTTTCTCTACTGCAATCCGGAGCGGGGTACAATTCCCACTCATTCGGTTAACATCTATACCATCAACCTCAAGCAATTTTTTAACGACTTCGATTTGGTTAGCTTTTACCGCCAAGTGAAGAGCGGTGTAACCCAGTTCGTTTGCTTTATTGACATCCAGTTCAGAGTCTTGAAGCAGTTGAGTAAGTTCTGCTAAATCGCCTTTTTCGGCAGCATCGCGCAGGTCGCTCTCATCGGAGCAAGCATTGAGCAAAAGCATAAGCGAAGAAGCAATAATGCCGGTTATTTTTGTTTGATGTTTCATATAGGATGGAGACATGTTGTTATTTTTTTATGAGAAAGTTTAAAGTTTGCATCAATAAAGAGAGGGGAAAATGTAAAATCTATCAAAAAAATAAGGGGCAGAGGATTTTTTATGAGAAAAAGACATAAAAAGCATGAAAAGAGCCAGCAGGTGGTATGCAGAAGGTGCAAAAGGTACGGAAGTGTGGTAAGAGTAAGGAATGCAAGATGTACAATATATTACCGGATTTACGGCGGGTGAGTTGAGCCCGTGGTTAGCAACGCGTTTTGATTTGCAAGCATACCACCGGGGTGCAGCGCGGTTAAGCAACTTTGAGGTGCTGCCCTATGGGGGCATCAGGCGCCGACGCGGAACGCAATGGGTAGGGGAGGCTGCCGAGCCCGGGGGGGCTGTGCGGCTGGTGGCGTTTCATTTTTCTGAGAGCGATTCATTGATGCTGGAGCTATACCCCGGTGGCATGCGCGTGTACCGAGACGGGATTTTGCTGACAAATGATGCCGTGCAAGCCTATGCGCTGGAAACCCCGTGGGACACAGCCGATGAGGTGGCGGCTTTGCGTTTTACGCAGGTGAACGATGTAGTGTACGTGACGAGTCCGCAGCGAGCCCCGTACCGCTTGGAGCGCCGCGCTGACACCGATTGGCGCTGCGTGCGGCTTAACCCGGCCCCGTTTCCGCGAGAGACTTATCTGGTGCAAGATACGGCCATGCGCGTGCAGATGACACCCGGTGAAGATTATGGTGAGCTGGTAACGGAGTATCCTGCGCCGGATTTTACCCCCGAGATGGAGGGGAATGAATGTGTGCTGACAGAGGTAGAAGTGCCCTCTCGCACCTATTTTATGAATGAAGCATTTGAGGTGAAAGCAATTGATACCCCCGACTTGACATCAATCCCGGTGCCGGCCGGTACCATTTGCCGAGAATATGATGCTGTCGCCAAGTTGTATTATTACTACACGGCGTATAAAAATTATTTGCCGTTGGATTATAACGGCAGCTCGTCGGCGCGAGATTACCCGGACTGTTTTTTAGCAGGTGCAATGCGGTTAACGAGCGAGGGGCAACCCTACGAGGTGTGCCGTGATTGGGAGGTGCGTACCAATGGCGAGTGGAATGCCATTTGGGAGGTTTGGCGCAGTTACGATAGCCCTGCGACCTCGCCCGACCCGACGCAATGGCAGTGGACTTGCATACGCAGCATTGACCAAACCGCCTATTCCGAGCGTAAAAATTGGGCCATATCGGGGGCAGAAAGCGAGCCCTGCCGCATGGTATTGGTGTGTAGAGCTGCCTCGGCCGATAAATTGCCTGCACACATTTTTTTCAGGGCCGAGGGTGGGCTGCGCGAATACAAGTGGGAGATTAAGCAATTTATAGACCCACGGCGCGTACGTGCGGTGTTGAGTTCTTCCTACTGTGAGCGTTGTACCGGTTTCTGTACACAGCGGTGGAGCTTCGGAGCATTCGGGCATCGGAACGGTTTTCCGCGATTTTCCGGAGTACACCAGGGTCGCTTGTGGTTGGGCGGTATACGCGGTTTGCCGACTACTTTATTCGGGAGCACGGTGGGAGATTTCGGCAATTTTCATGTAGGGTCCGCCGATGACGATGCCCTGCATCTTACGCTTGCAACGGATAGCCAGAGCTCCATCTGTTGGATATGCCCGGCGCGTAGTCTTTTGGTGGGTACGGCAGAGAGTGAGTGGACCCTCAGCTCGCCGGATGGCAGCCCGTTATCGGCAACAAACGCTGCGTTTCAGCGTCAATCCTCTGTAGGCAGTGTGAATTTGCCTGCCCATGGTGTCGAAAACACGGTATTTTATGTGCAGCGGGGCGGAACCCGCCTGCGCGAGATTTCATATAAGTTGGAGGCCGATGGTTTTACATCTACCGATACCAGCCTGCTGGCAGAACACCTTTTTCGCAGTGGGGTGAAAGAATGGGTGGTGTGCAGGGGCAGTAGCTCTCACGTATGGGTGTTGATGGCCGACCACAGTGTGGCTATGCTTACCACCAATGCCGAGCACCAGGTTACGGCATGGCAGCGCATGGTGTTTTCGGGGAGAGAGGTGCTTCATTTGGCTGCCCTGCCATCTGCTGCTACTAATGAAGAAGAGTTGTGGCTGGTGGTGCGCTACGAGAATAGCGGTGTGGTGGGGATTGAGCGATTGGTCGATACCCCCGTGTATTGTGATGCCCGCATGCATTTTAGCCCGTCAGAAGGTGGTGTATACCGTGCCCCGCACTTGGGGGACATGCAGGCTTGCATCTTGACGGCTAACGGGCAACACCTCGTGCAAGTGGCGGCCGATGGCTCTTTCTCTTATGCGGCAGAGGGCCCGTTTAGTATTGGTTTGCCCTACCGCTCGGAGCTGCACACCATGCCTTGCGAAAGTGAACGCTCGTTCAACTCTGTGCGGCAAGAGGGGCGGGTGCGTTTGCGCTTGCTCGATAGCTCGCCATCATTTTACTATAGGGCGACTTGTGCCGAACGTTGGGAGCAGTATGACCCTGCGCGAGAGTTGTTGACGCACCCGTACACCGGGTCTGTCCGAATCTCGCAGATGCCCATACCCGGTGTGGGGCAGGGATTTTGTTTGTATGTGGATGGCATGCAAGATTTTTGCTTGCTGTCGTTGAGCATCGAATTCGATTTTCACGGTAAGTGATGTTTCTGACTCCACGAGCCCTCCGAAGAGGGCTCGTTTTTCACCATTCGGCCCAAGCCGAATTTTTCACCATGCGGAAGCATTTTTCACCACAACTCGGCAGAGTTGTTTTTCACGCCGAGCGGTAGAGAGGCAATAAAATCATCCCTCCTTTTCGGTATTGGATTTAGCAGTATTAATAGATGTTATCAACATGTATCTGATGCGATTGCATGAATTAATGAGTTGTTGTGCACATCCCGGGGGGGATGGTTTCTGTGCGTGATAAAAGCTCTAACCAATATAATGTTTCGTAACATTCTTTCAGCGCAATTTGCATTTTGCATATAAAATCATTGCGACTGTATGCGTATTGCGCTTCATGAATATTAGCCCCAATGCTACATGCAGACCTGAGTATTTGATTCTTGATGTGCGCTCATTTGTGGATATCATCACATATGCGTATTACTTTTTCAGAAAACTCTAATGACAATTCCGCTAATTTACTGCTCATGTTACAAAAATAACACCATGTGCTGAAACATACAAGTTTATCTATGAAAATTAATGAGCCTCGCTATGGCTCGGCGTGAAAAACGCACCTGTCGGTGCGTGGTGAAAAATGCTTCCGCATGGTGAAAAATAAAACGTGCCGTTTTATGGTGAAAAACGAGCCCTCCGAAGAGGGCTCGTGGATAGGGGGAGGGAGGGGGAGATTACTTGTCTGCTCCTACGGCAACCGGTACCGGTTCTTCTTCTACACCGTTTTTGAAGCGTTCAAAAACGGCACGAGGGTCATCCGGGGTTTGGCGTAAGGCTTCAAAAATGCGGTCGCGCATGTCGATGGCTGCCTTGAAGGCCTCTTCTTCACTGCCGTATTGGCGGTCAGAGAAATACTTGGTGAACTGATTCCATTTGCGGCAGATGCTCAGTCTCCATCCCTGGAATGAGGTGGTCTCGTACGTGTAGCGGGTGATGTTGCGTTGTGTCATGGTCTGTTTTGTTCTGTTTTATGTTTTTTTTCAGACGGAAGGTAGTTGGGCTCCCGTTCGCTACATAAAATGCCAGATATATCACAACATCTCAATCTAATTTTCAAATTGTTATATAGTGATTCACTCTATATGATATTACATGAAAAATATAGAGTAAACCACCCTGCCGGTAAGAGAGGGTGGTGGCTCTTACGCCCCGTTGTCAGCGGGGGCAAATCTTACTGCTGCAGTTGAGTATTCAGCCAAGTTCTCAAAGCCTGCTGAAGGGGCGGGGTGAAGAGGTCGTCGCAAAAGATGCCGATACCGGCGGGGGCTGCCGAGTGCAGGCGGGAGAGCTCGGCGGGGAATTGCTCGGGCGTGGTGTCGGGCAAGTGCAGCCCCGGGGCCAGTGAGATACGCCCCCCGGTTTGGGTTGTGGCTTGGCGGGTGCAGTCGGCGGACCATTGCGGGGTCTCGTTGTAGAAGGAGTAGTAGACCATGGGAAGGGCGAGGTCGATGTGGAATCGGCTCCAGTCTTGGCGTACGAGTTGAGAGGCAATTTGCGGGGTGGGGAATACGGCACAGGCAGAGCGGAGGTTGTGACTGCGAATGCGCGCGGTGAGGGTATTAGCGTAGTTTGCAACGCTTTGCAGTCGGAACTCTCGCCACTCTTCATCTGCCGTGGGGTCGGGATAAATGGGACGGCCGTATTGCCGGCGGAAGAGTTCTTGGCAACGGTGGCAGTAGCAATAGTCGTATTCGGGCAGCTCGGTGCTCATATCGAGCCCGTAGTTTGCCCACAGCCCGCGGGGCAGTACAACATCGGGCAGGCGCATGTAGTCCAGTTGAATGCCGATGATACCGGGCAGGGCAGCAAGTTTATCTACCTCTGCCAGCAGGTGGGCTCGGGCCTCTTCACAGTTGGGGCAGAGGAATTGGTAGTACTCTACAAAGGGACGATCTTGCGGAGCATGGCAAGATTTACCGTGGCGGTTGACGGCGTACCAATCCGGGTGTTGTAGGGCAATTTCATCGCCGGGGCGGTTAACGGCCCACAGCCAAGCATAAACTTGCATGCCGTGTTTGGCTGCCAGCGGGGTGAGGGCGGCTATTTGCTCTGCCGTGCCACCTATGATGAGAACATTAACCCCGGCCGCTGCATAATCGGCAAACTCTCGTCCCCAAAACTCCGTATCGCCGGGGTGGTTGTTGCCGTGTACCCACAAATAGATTTCGGGGATATTACGGGTGGGGGCCGTGCGGGTAAGGGTGGCATTGCTGTCTAGCCTTATTTTCTCGCCCGTGCGGGCTACAGTGGCTTCTACGGCAAAGTATTCGGGCGTAAGAATGGTGGCCGATACGCCTGCTGCGGGCTGCATGACGGTGTTGTAACTGCCGTGTTTGCTTTTGAATGCCAGTTGTTTGGCGTAGTAGTCGAAGAGCAGCTGCTCTGTGGCATGGGCCGGGGGTACGGGCATGGTCTCCCACACACCGGCCGGGGAATCGCTGAGGCGCACATAGCCCCATTTTTCGGGCATGTGGATGTTGATTTCTCCCGTGGCGGCCCACACATGGTTGGTTTCGGGCAGCGGGGCCCCGTGGGTATCCGTCATTTTGCTGTACCCGCAGGGGGCTGCGGCATCTGCCTGCACCTGCCAGTTGACACGGGAGAAGTTCATACGCATCACCGTGCCGGCCATTGGGGCTGCGACTGTGCGCGGGTGGTTGGAGTGGCCGGTAATGCTGGCCCAGGGGATGGCCATTTCCACGCTCCAGCCTTGGTCAGTATCGGCGGGATTATTGAGGGTGCCACGCAGGTTCACGGCGTGTTTCAGACCGGGGATATTCCAGTCGTGCAGGGCGAGGTTGCCACTGCGGTAGGGCTCGGTGAGCAATAAATCCCACACTGTGTTGAGGGCGTTAATCTCTATTTCTACATAATTTTTTGTATCGCCGTTGGGGTCTATGAATACCTCAAAATCGGGGTCTCGGTAGATGACGGAATCACGCTCGGTGAGGGTGGCCCACAGGTTTTCTTCCTGCATGTCGGCGTATACGTACAGGTACTGAGCATCCCAGAGCATTTTGATAGTGGTGCGGTTGGGGATGGCGGGGCCTTCAATATCTCTCAGCGGGCTGAGGGGGAGGGCCTTTTGCCAAGCTTGTTCATCTGCCTTGCCGTCTATGACTACATCTTCGACTATCCTTTGGCATACATAGGTGGGCGGTTGTATGGCGGTGGCAGCCGCTGTTTGAACCCACAGACCGGCGCATAATGTCAATACCGTTTTGTTGCTCATGCGAAAACTCTAGCATATTCTCGACCGATGCGTCAAGGTAGATGCAGACAAAAAAATATAAAAATCACTTTTCTGCTTGCCTTATCGATTACAATGGCTATAATTTCAGTATGATTTTGAGACGGATAGCACGATTTTACATAGAGGGGTTTCGCAGCATGACGCTGGGGCGTACTCTGTGGTGCATTATCCTGATCAAACTTTTTATCATGTTTGCGGTATTGAAGGCATTTTTCTTTCCGTCCTATCTTAAGGGTAGTGCGGAGGAGAAGGGGGAGCGAGTATCTGCCGAGCTGACAGAACGCATAACAACAGAACAATAAAAAACTATGGAACCGATAGATACATCTCTCGTAGATTGGTCTCGCGCACAATTTGCGCTTACAGCCATGTACCATTGGCTGTTTGTGCCGCTCACGCTGGGCTTGGGTGTGGTGATGGCCATCATGGAAACGCTCTACGTACGCACGGGGCGTGAGTTTTGGAAACAGACGGCCAAATTCTGGATGAAGCTTTTTGGTATCAACTTTGCCATGGGCGTGGCAACGGGTATCATTTTGGAGTTTGAGTTCGGCACCAACTGGAGCAATTACAGCTGGTTTGTGGGCGATATATTCGGCGCCCCTCTGGCCATAGAAGGTATTTTGGCTTTCTTTATGGAGAGTACCTTCATTGCCGTGATGTACTTTGGGTGGAACAAGGTGAGCAAGCGTGCCCACTTGGCGTCTACCTGGTTGACAATTATAGGGGCAACCATATCAGCATGGTGGATTCTGGTGGCCAACGCATGGATGCAGCACCCCGTGGGGATGGAGTTCAACCCCGATACCGTGCGCAATGAAATGGTTGATTTTACGGCTGTGGCATTTAACGGAGCCGCCGTTGTCAAGTTCTGCCACACGGTATTTTCATCGTGGGTACTGGGTGCGGTGTTTGTGGTGGGTATCAGCTGCTGGTATTTGCTGCGGGGGCGGCATCAAGAGTTTGCCCATTCCTGTATTAAGGTGGCGGCCTGGTTTGGTTTGGTCGCGGCTTTGCTTACCGCATATACCGGGCACCATAGCGGGCGCATTATTGCAGAGCAACAGCCCATGAAACTGGCGGCTGCCGAGGGACTTTACGAGGGTGGTAACAGCCAAGGCTTAGTAGTTGCGGGCGTGCTGCGCCCCGGTGTAGATTGGGCCAACCCTACCGAGGAGGAGAAAATGTTGCTTAATATCGAGATGCCCTATGCGCTTTCCATCCTCGCCACGCACGAGGCCGATGGTTACGTGCCCGGCATATGTAATATTTTGGAGGGAGGCTATACCATGCCCGATGGCAGTACGGCGCTTTCTGCCGAAGAAAAAATATTGCGTGGCCGCATAGCCATTGAGGCCCTGGCCGCCTACCGCGCTGCAGAAGATGAAGAGAATAAAGCCGCCGCCCTTAAAACACTGCGCGACAATTTCGCCTACTTCGGCTACGGGTACCTCAAAGCCCCGGCAGATTTAGTTCCGCCGGTGCCGCTTACCTTCTACAGTTTCCGCATTATGGTGATGCTGGGCGGGTATTTCATTGTGCTTTTTGCCGGTTTGTTGGTATTGAGCCAAAAGGTAGAGAAGTGGCGACTGGTGCAATGGGGCGTGGTGCTTACCATACCCTTGGCGTGGGTGGCCAGCCAAGCCGGTTGGATAGTGGCCGAGGTAGGCCGCCAGCCATGGGCCATACAGGGCTTATTACCCAATGTTGCGGCCATATCTCGCCTGGAGACCGGGGCGGTGCAAACCACGTTCTTCATCTTCTTGGTACTCTTCACTCTGTTGCTGGTGGCAGAGTTGGGAATTATGGGCAAAGCCATAGCCACCGGCCCCGAAACCGATAAAACTGCTGCATAATTATGGACGATATTTCAACACTTCAACATTATTGGTGGTTCCTGGTTGCCTTGCTGGGGGCATTGCTGGTATTTCTCATGTTCGTGCAAGGCGGGCAGTCGCTGGTATGGACCTTGGGTAAAACGGAAGACCACCGTCGCATGTTGCTGCTGGCAACGGGGCGCAAGTGGGAGCTTACCTTCACCACGCTGGTTACATTCGGTGGTGCCTTCTTTGCCTCGTTCCCCTTGTTCTACAGCACCAGTTTCGGCGGTGCGTATTGGGTGTGGGTGCTGATATTGCTTTGCTTTGTGCTGCAAGCGGTATCTTATGAGTTTCAGCTCAAACGCCGAAATGTATTGGGTACTACGACCTACCGCGTGTTCCTGATGCTCAACGGTATCTTGGGCCCGCTTCTTATCGGTACCGCTGTGGGTACATTTTTCACCGGGGCTGAGTTTGTGGTGAACAAAGCTGCCATTGCCCACCCGAGCATGCCGGTTATCTCGTACTGGACCAATGCTTTGCACGGGCTGGAGGCTGCTTTTGTTCCTCAGAACCTGATGCTGGGCATCAGCGTATTGCTGCTCACCCGAGTGCTGGCTTGCTTGTATTTTGCGGACAACATTGCAGATGAAAGCCTGCGCACAGCGTGCCGCAAGCGTTTGGTGATGGAAAGTGGCTTTTTCTTACTCTTCTTCCTTACATGGTTGGGGTATCTTCTGTGCTCCACCGGTTTTGCCGTGAATGCGGAGGGCGAGGTGTATCTCGAGCCGTATAAATACCTGCATAACATGCAAGCCATGCCTGCCGTAACAGCCGTGATGCTGGTAGGTGTATTGATGGTGCTGGGCGGTATGGTTAAGGGGATTATGGGCTGGAAGTATTCTTTCTGGCTGGCCGGGCCCGGTAGTGTGTTGGTGGTGTTGGCCTTGTTGCTTTGTGCCGGGTGGAATCATACGGCCTATTATCCCTCCGTGGCAGATTTGCAGAGCTCGCTGACCATTGCCAACAGCAGCTCCGGCCTCTTCACGCTTAAGACGATGACTTATGTCTCCTTCATTATCCCCTTTGTCATTGCCTATATTGCATGGGCGTGGCATGCGTTGGATAAAGACCCTATCACCGTTGAGGAAACCGAGGAACATTGATAAAATCGTCTGTTTAAAGCAGAAAATAAAATCAGCGGGCGGTATTGCAGGTGCAGTGCCGCCCCCTAATTTTTCGGGAAACCCCGAAATTGCTTGCCATGTGGGGTTCAAACTGTTAAAATAACGCCATGAAATTCTTTGTCATTGCCGGTGAGAAGAGTGGTGATAAACAGGGCGCTCTTGTAATGCAAGAGCTGATGAGCCGTTGCCCCGATATTCAGTTTGAAGGTTTGGGCGGTAACCGCATGCATGCGCTTGCCCCCGCTGTGGAAGATTGGGCAGACCAAGCTGCCGTTATCGGAGTGGTCGAGGTGCTGAAACATGCCCGCTTCTTTGTTCGCCGCCTCAAGGAAATGACGCAGCGTATCGTGGAGGAACAGCCGGATTGCTTGCTGTTGATTGACTACCCAGGCTTCAACCAACGCTTGGCCGAGCGCGTGCATAAGCTTTGCCCCAAGACCAAGATAGCTTGGTTTATTGCCCCTATGGTGTGGGCATGGCACAAGGGCCGTATACCCAAGCTGGCTCGCGTGCTCGACCTCATGATGTGTACCTTCCCCTTTGAGAAACCCCTCTTCGAAAAGGCCGGTTTGCGCACGGAGTTTGTAGGCCACCCGCTGGTGGACGATATTCTTGCCACTCGCCGTGTGGGTGTGCGGGAGAAGGGCCTTATCGGCCTTTTCCCCGGCAGCCGCAGCCGCGAGATTGAAAAGCATTTCCCCATCTTCCTGAAGGTGGTCAAAGAGTTACAAACTCGTCATCCCGAGTGGCGATTTGAAACGGCTGCCAGCTCTGAAAAGTTGGCAGAGCGTATGCGCCGTATGGTGCGCCATGCCGGTGTGGCGCCCGAGGCGGTTAATATCCAGCTGGGCAGCTATCATGATTTGATGGATCGTGCAGAGGCTGCGCTTGTTACCTCCGGCACGGCCACGCTTGAGGCAGCCTTGCATGAGTTGCCCTTTGCCTTGGTGTACAAGGTATCTTGGGGTACCTACCTGCTGGGCCGCATGCTCCTTACCATTAAATACATTGGTATGGTGAACATCCTTATCGACAAACCCGTGACCAAGGAGCTGATTCAGGGGGATTTCAATGTGGAGAACTGCATTACCGAGCTCGAGAAATTGCTCAACCCCGAGACCCGCGAGCAGGTGCTTGCCGGTATGAAGGAGTCTATGGACCTCCTCGGCCACGGTGGCGCTGCCGGTAAGGCTGCTGCGGCTCTGCTGTCGCTCTTCGAGTGAAGTGTTTAAGTGCTTTATTACTAATTGTTTACAAGTGAGGCTTGCCTTGGTGCAAGCCTCGCTTGTTTTAAGGATAATACCTTTCGTTATCGTCTTACCACCGTGCGTACGGCGGTTATGATAATAAGTTGTGCCGTTGGGTATGCCACGACCGCCTAACTGCTTTTTGTAAAAGCTATTGTGTTTATTCTTTGGCTCCTGCTTTTTGTAGAAGACGGATAATTTCTGCGTCCCGATAACTCTTTGCTAGTTCCAACGGTGTTTTTCCGTAGCTTTTTTTGTTAATATCGGCGCCGAACTCAATTAATATTTTCACACATTCTTTTCTTTGGCTTACTATGGCACTGTGTAGCGGTGTCCATTTTTCGTTGCCGTTTACGTTGGCTCCGGCTTCTAGCAAAATCCTCAAGGTCTGAGGGTAGTTGCCTTCGATTGCACCGTAAATTGGAGGGTAGTTATCTTTCCCGCCTTCGTTTACGTTGGCATGGGCATTCAACAAAAGTTTGACTCGGTCATCATACCCCATTTTGGCGGCTCTGTACAGAGGTGTGTGACCATCTTTATCTAATGCGTCTATAATAATGCCATCAAACGCAATCAAAAGCTTAAGGCATTCTACACATCCTTTGTCAGAACCAGCTGCTGCCCAGTGCAGTGCTGTTTCGTTATTTGTGTCGCTTGTCCAGTTTACATCTATACCTTCAGTATCGAGTAAAAGTTTTACCATCTCACTATGGCCTTCCATTGCCGCAATATAGAGAGGTGTGTGGTAAAATGTACCGTATTGTCCAACTATTCGAGTAACATGATTTACATTTGCTCCTGCATCAATCAGCAGTTGTGCTGATATTACATCATTGTTTTTTGCCGCAGTCAGTAATAATGTTGAATATTGAGATTCTTTGATTCCTTTTTCCTTGAGAGCTTTACATGCTGATTTTTTTGCGTGAGTTTTAATCAATTCTTTACATTGAATTGACGCTGCTACATTATACGGTCTCTTCCCGTTGTTGTCTCTCGCATTGACATTTGCATTAAAAGACTCAAGAAGTATGCGAACTTGATGGAGCTTTGCTTTTTCGGCTGCCCAATGGAGCGGTGTTTTGCCTTCGTTGTCTGCTTTGTTGATGTCCGCTCCATTTTTATGTAACAGCATAATGCATTGCATGTCCGGTTGAAAGTTCATAATTGCCCAATAAAAGGCGGTTTTCCCATCTTTATCGGTACTATTCACGTCAGCCCCCATTAAAATGAGGTCTGTGAGCAACTGGACATCGTTATTTTTTGCTGCGGATATCAAGCTTGCACCATAGGAGTCGGGAGTAATATTTTGTTTTGCCAGTCTCAATTGAGTCTCCTGTATTGGTGCGACCTCATTTAACAATCTTGTGCATACATCGCTTTGCGCAGCTTCGAGAGAATTGCGTCCATTGGGTGTTTGTGGTTGTACCAGCGCTCCCGCGGCGAGTAAGAGTTTTACCATTTCGATATCATCTTGTTCACATGCAATGAACAGAGGTGTTTTTCCATCTGAATCCGGCGTGTTTACCTCTGCCTGAGCTTCGATAAGAGCTATAGCGCATGCTCGGTGTCCATTTAATATGGAAAAGTGCAGAGCAGATATCCCCTGTTTATTAAGAGAATCGACATTGATGCCTTCAGCCGCAAGCAAAAGTTTTACACATTCGAGATGTCCTTTCATAGCAGCCCATCCCAGTGGCGTATCTCCATCATTATCTGCTTTGTTGACGTTGACTTCTGCATTAATCAAAAGACGTAATAAATCAGCATCGCCGGTTTGAACGGCTTTGATTAATGCTGCATCGTACGTTTCAATGCTGATTCCACGTGCCTGCAGCTCTTTTTTGGCTGTTTCTTTTTGATGAACTTTTTTCAACTTGTTTTTACATTTACCTGTTCTTGCGACCTCCACGGGAGTTTGACCATATTTATTGACTGCATTTATATCGGCCCCTGCTGAGAGTAATAGCTCGATGCCTTCTATGAAGTTGTTGGCTGCCGCCAGATGAAGAGGAGTTGTGCCGAGATTTGTTTTTTTGTTGACGTCTGCACCTGCTGCAATGAGTAGTTTCATGCTGTCGATATGGGCTTTTTTGGCGCTCCAGTCAAGTGGTGTCCACCCATCTTTATCTGTGAAATTAACATTGACTCCCTCATTCAACAGAGTTTGAATGGTAGTTACATCATTGCTTTTGACGGCTTCTATTAATTGTTGTTGAGCTTGTTCTGTTATAATACCCGTATCATTGATGTTATCTGCAAAACTGTTGGATATGAGGCCTGCGAATGTTGCTGCCAGACAGAGAGTAAGAATAATTGATTTTGTCATGATGTAATGAAGTGCTCGAGTTTAAGTGCTTTGGATAGTATGTAGAAGTTTTTTCTGATAACGGAATATGGTGTCTGATTGCTTTAGCTTTTGCTTACCACCGTGCGCACGGCGGTAGATTTGAGTTGAGGCAATATGTATTTATGCAGCTCGATTGAGGCTTGCGGGGCGCCGAACTCTTGTACACAGCAGGTGGCCAGTTTGTGGGCCAGGGTTTCCAGCAACACCGTAGGCTCTGCTGCGGCAAGCTCTGCCAAACGTAGGGAGAGCGTGTGGTAATTGATGGTGCGCTCAATGTCTTCGCCCATGGTTGTGAAGGGGCAGGGGGAGGTAAGGGTGATGTCGGCCGTGAGGCGTTGAGGGGTGGCTCGTTCTTCTGCCGGCACGCCGATGTTGCACATAAGCTCTAACCCATTGAGGTGAATCGTGTCTGCCTGCGGTGCCGGAGTGCGTTGCAAGAGAGCGCGCAGGGCTGCGAGGTCGGGTACCATGAGGTCGGGTATTGCCTCTGCCAGTTGGGTGGGGTTGTTGTACCCGGTAAGCACACCTATGCCGGTAATGCCTGCGCAATGGGCTGCGCGGATATCGTGTTGCATGTCGCCGATAAAGGCAGTTTCAGCCGGGTTGAGCCCGTGCTGCTGCATGAGGGTGGCGATGTAGTGCTCTTTGTTGTGGATGCCGGAGTGAATATGCTCGAAGTAATCCCACATGCCCAGTTGAGTGGCTTGCTCGCGGAAAGCCTTGGGATCCATACTGGTGAGGATAAAGCAGCGAATGCCGCGAGCCCGACAAAAGCGGACAAACTCATCGGCATGCGGTATCAGGGTGACTCTTGTGGCAGAGTTGTCGAAGGCGTAGCGGTAGTAGTTCTCCAAATCCTCGAGTTTGGCTTCGGGTATTTTGACGGCATAGTAATCCGGGTACGGAAGCTGGAATTCGTTGCGGAATGCTTTGCGGTCTAAGGGGGAGCGGTTGTACTGAGCCAACACATAGTTGGTGGCTTCTATGGTGAGAGCCATGTCATCGCACAGCGTGCCCGACCAATCGAAAAGAAGATTTTTGAACATATACAAAGTGGGGTTTTGCTTTATCTGGCCCTGTATTTACCTTGACGCGTGCGTTGTTGATACTCGTATTTTTGAATGGCCTTGCGCAAAGTGGGGTTGACAAAGGGGTTGTCTTTGCCGTATTTTGCCCATGGACCCCCCGGTACAAGGTGAAAGTCTACAAAGCGCCAATGTACCTTGGCCATGCCACCGGGGATGCCGAGGTAATCGCGCACTGCGGGGGAGACGTCGATGCCGGCTGCATTATTTTTCTCATTTTTGGGGCGTGCCCCGCCGAACACATATTGCCAGTCGTCTGTCACAAAGGGGCCGCAGTCTTCCCATTGGGCAAAACAATACTTACCGTTGTAATATATCTGCACCCACATGCCACGGCATACCGACTCGTATTTTCCCTCTTTATCTCGCCGGTACCATGGGATAACGCGAGATGCCTCCGGTTTGGGGCCTCCCTTTTGAATATCATTGTAGGGCAGAGCCACGTAAAAGGGGTTCAGCTGCGGGGTAAAGCCTTTGGGGCAATAGGTGCGGGGGCAACGATTGGCGGGGTTGGGGTCATCGAACCCGCCGTAGTTGTCATCCCATGCGCTGTCCCAGCTGCTGGCCGTGTTGGGGGTGGGATTATTTTTCGACGGCAGCTCGCCTATGTAGAAGTAGGTAGCTGTTATATCGAAATGCCAAGGATAAGCGCCGGCGCGTTTGGTGGCGGGCATTTTCTTGGGGTCCGGAAAGTTGGTGCGGTGGCTTTGGTCTGTGCTGGGTTTGATGGGGCCTGCTTGTATGGCAGCTCTTCTCGTGGCTTCATCATCGACTTTTCGCAGGGTTTCGTTGGTAGTAGCTTGCGTCTGCTGCTTTTTGCGACGCTGCAGCTCGGCTTCCACAGCTTTGCCGGAGGAGCCACCGCGTAGGGTCGCTGCCGAAACCGGGTGAACTGTGCCTAACCCTATTGCCGCGATGATGAGAGCTGAGAGTAACTTCATGTGCAGGGGCTTTACCAGTTGTGAATGACGCTGGGCCGTGCCATGGGCAATTTATCGGGGGCATCGAGAGTGTAGTGCAAGCCTCGGGATTCTTGGCGGCGTATGGCACAATCTACAATAAGGGATGCCGTGAGGGCCAAGTTACGCAGGTCAATAATCTCGGGGGTGACTCGGTAGCCCCAGTAGTACTCGTTAATCTCGCGGTTGATGTTGCGCAGTCGGGTGGCTGCACGTTGCAAACGGTGGTTGGTGCGTACGATGCTCACGTAGTCTGTCATGGTGCGGCGTACTTCGTCCCAGCAATGGTACAAAATGGCCAAGTCGTCGCGCTCTGCCTTTTCGCCGTGTATCCACTCGGGGATGGGGTACTCCTCCATTTTATGTGCCAGCGGCAATCGCGTGAGCATGGTGTTTAAGGCGCGTTTGGAGCATACTACGCACTCCAACAATGAGTTGCTGGCCAAGCGGTTTGCCCCGTGTAACCCCGTGCAGGCACATTCCCCGGCGGCAAATAATCCGCGCAAACTGGTTTGCCCGTTGGTGTTGGTTTGTATACCACCACACTGGTAGTGGGCAGAGGGTACTACCGGTATCATGTCTACCTCGGCATCTATCCCGTAGCTTTTGCAGGTTTCGTATATGTAGGGGAATCGCTCTGCCATGAATCCCTTGGGCTTGTGGGTCATGTCGAGATACATGCAGGGATGCCCCGTGCGCAGTATCTCGCTGTTGATGGCGCGTGCCACGATGTCTCGGGGGGCCAAACTCTTGCGGGCATCGTATTTTTGCATGAACTCTTTGCCATCGGGCCCTCGCAAGATGCCGCCCTCGCCGCGCACGGCTTCGGAGATGAGGAAGGTGAGCCCTTCGCGGTCGGAGCTCTTGGGGTTGTAGAAGGTGGTGGGGTGAAATTGCACGAACTCCATGTTAGAGATGTTGGCACCTGCCCGCCAAGCCATTGCCACACCGTCGCCCGTAGCGGTTTGCGGGTTGGTGGTGTACATATACACACGCCCGGTGCCACCCGTTGCCAGCATGATGCGGTCGCAGCGGAAGATGTCCACTGCCCCTGTTGCGGGGTTGAGCACATAGGCCCCCAGCACGCGGTCTTCGGTTACACAGCCCAGTTTGGCCGTGGTAATGAGGTCTATGGCGATGCGGTGGTCTAAAATTTCAATGTTCGGGTGGCGTTTGGCGCACTCCAGCAGCTTAGAGGATATTTCTAACCCGGTGGTGTCTTTGGAGTGCAAAATGCGGCGTTTGCCGTGGCCGCCCTCTCTGCCCAACTCAAACTCGCCGTCCTCGTGCTGGTCAAAATCTACACCCCAGCTGAGCAGCTCTCGTATGGCCTCGGGCGCCTCGGTCACGATGGTGCGTACTGCGGCTTCATCGCACAGGCCGGCCCCCGCATCGAGGGTGTCGGCCACGTGTTCTTCGAAGGTGTCGTTCTTATCCATTACGGCGGCGATGCCGCCTTGTGCCTTGGCCGAGCTGGATACCAGCGGGTCGCTCTTGCACAGTACAATCACTTTGCCATGCTCTGCGGCACGCAGGGCAAAACTGAGCCCGGCTACGCCACTGCCGATTACTAAGAAATCTGTCGCTATCATTTCCGTTGACTGCGTTACGGCGAGTATTCTATCATATTTTCAGCTGCGCGTCACGCATAATGTCTTGATTTCTGCCCGCGCAAGACAAAAAAACGCCCGATGTCGCGGCATCGGGCGTATAAAATTTGCTGTGCAGGTGGTTATGCCTTGGGTTTTACCACGGCAATCTTACCGGAGCGTGTGAGCATGGTCACATCGTAATCCTGCATCAGGTTCAGGAATCGGTTCAGGCGGAACACGCCACCGCAGATTTCGATGGTGAGCAGCTCGCGCGTGGCATCCAAAATACGGGCGCCGAAAATGTTGCAAAGCTCGAGAATCTCTTGTTTTTTCTCGCCGAAGCGCACGCACATCAGCACAACTTCACGGTATACCGTCGGTTCATCGCGGTAGTCGATTACCTCTACCACGTTCACGAGCTTGCTGAGCTGCTTGATAACTTGGTCGAGCTTCTCGCTTGCCTCGTTCACGTCTATGGTCATGCGAGAGAATCGGGGGTCTTCGCAAGGGGCCACATTAAGAGAATGGATGTTGTAACCGCGCCCGGAGAATAACCCCGCTACGCGAGAAAGTACGCCAAACTTGTTCTCTACCAGTACGGAAATTGTGTGGGAATGTGTCGGCATGGTATGGTGTTTCTATTGCGCGTCAAGTCTACATTCATTCTCTGCCTACGTCAAGCTTAAACTTCGCTTTTCTCTTTGAATGTCACAGCTAAATGCCTCCTACCTCTTACTTTTTCGATATTTGGGGCGAACTGTTGTGTTTTGTTTCTCATATCATCTCGCACTTGTTATATACACGGGGTAAAGAGAACGAAAATCTTGAGTAGCTCGCCCCGCGAGTAGGTCTTGACCATGCTCATGTCGTTGCCCTGAAAATATTTTAACACCATTGTAATATAATAATAAACAACCGTTTATGAAAAATGGTGTAAAATCGTCGATTTAATCTTGCATTTTGTACGAAAATTGTATAAGAAGATTGAACTGCATTCGCAATTCGTAGAAAATAAAAGAGTCGGAAAATCTAAAGTTGCGCTTTAGATTTTCCGATGCTGTTTATAATTCACTTAATGCTACCTCCGGTACAGAGTTTATATTGATTACCTTCACGCCTTGAAAAACTCCTAAATTCTCACCGCTGTATACCAGAGCCGGAGTTAACGCTTGTGTGGCGGCGTTTTGATAAAACTGCTGCAAGTTTTTGGTAAGTGCAGGCGTGTATGTCATGGCAGATTTGATTTCTATCGGCAGGGGGCGCCGTTTGATATCGAGTATCAGGTCGATTTCAAAGCCGTGGGCATCTCGATAGAAGTATAAATTAGGACGCAATCCGGCATTCAGGCGTGTTTTGAGAAACTCTGATACGATAAGGTTTTCATAAATACTGCCAATAAGTGGATCTCTGGCAACCTGAGACGGTGAGTTAATATCGAGCAGCGCGGTTACTAATCCCGTTTCTGTAAAGAAAATTTTGGGGGATTTGGTAAGCCGTTTGCCAAAGTTGTTATAGTAGGGATGTACGGTAAAGATAAGGTAAGATGCCTCCAGCATAGATACCCATTCTTTGATTGTAGGGGCACTGACTCCCACATCGCTTGCAAGGGAGGAATAATTGATGATTTGTCCTACCCTAGCGGCAAGCAGGCGGATGAACGTTTCAAATGCTGAAAGATTTTTGATGTTAATCAGCTGCCTAACATCTCGCTCTACATAGGTACGCATGTAGTTTGAGTACGCAATCTCCGGGGGGATTCCCTCTGTATACAAGCGGGGTAAGCCTCCGTAATACAGAGCCTCATCCCTGGTGTGCCGTATGTCGGCTGCCGTTAGTTCTGCGCATGATAACGGCAGCAAATCTACCATGGCAGAGCGCCCGGCAAGACTCTGCGTAATGCTCTCCTGCAATTCCATCTGGCGGCTTCCCGTCAATATGTACATGCCGGGTGTGTTTTGCTCATCCACTATGCCTTGCAGATAACTGAGCAAGCTCGGTGTATTTTGTACCTCATCTATAATACACGGTGCAGGGTGCAACGCAAGAAATCCGCGGGGATCATTTTCAAATTGCAGGCGTCGCCCGGGGTCTTCCATGCTTACATAGTCATAGGTCGGGAATAAGTGCCTTGCCAGCGTTGTCTTGCCGGATTGACGTGGCCCGCAGATAGTGACTACCGGGTACATCCCCGCTACCTTATTTACATAGTCACTTATCTGTCTTTCTATGTATTTTTTCTTCATAAGCATATTATATATAATAAGTCGGAAAATGTAAAGCGTAACTTTATATTTTCCGTGATTTTATCTGAGCTTTTTGCTATGTTCCGCAAACCGGATGACTGAATGGGCTTACATATGCATAAAAACACCGCAGCTTGTGACGGAAGCAGCGGTGTGAATCTCTGTTGCCTGTTCTTTATTCGCGTCTACGGCGGCGTGCTGCCAACGCAGCCAGAGCCAACAAGCTCAGCGTGGCTGTTGCAGGCTCGGGAATTACTCGGTTCACGCCGGTTACATATACGGAACTGCCGTCATATATTAATTCGGTGTTCTCGTTAATCCAATCGCCGCAGAAATAATCGGCTGCGTTCAGTATAACAGACTTGTCTTTTATATCTGCCTTGGTGTTGTCCAGAATAAATTCAACGGCGTTTATATCGGTAAACAGTAATACTTGAGAATCCGTTTCGTATTGAGCCTGTAGTGTCAATACAAGGTTGATTTTCTCATTGCTTGTTGCGTTGAATGTCAAAGTGCCATTTTTGACGCTTAAATGAGCCCCTTCTGCTTGATATGTTGAGCCGGCAGCCATGTCTACATTACCGTTAATGATGCCGCCAGGCTTTTCATTATAGATGCTCACCGTTTCGGCGGCTGCTAAAGTAATGATCTCGTCGGGTGTGACCTCATTTACTGCGCTGAGTGTGCCATCTTTTTCAATGTAAATATTTTTGGCCGTTAAGGTGCTGCTGCCATCGGTACTGCTCATTTCCAGTCGCCCTGTCCCTCCCACGGTTACATTGCACGGCACATACTCAGTGCGGTATTCGGTACGGCTTACAAGCGAGGGTGGTGCAGTGAGAACCCGGTGGCAAAGGTGGAGCCACCGCGTGTAGTTGAGAAACGCATAGAGATATTAAAACCAAAGGAGATAGAAAAATTGCTGCAAGTTGCAGCAGAATATGAAGGTGGCCGTTGTTTGGCCGCAGTGGGGTTGATGCTGTATGCGGGGATACGCCCGCATGAGGTGGCTCGCCTTACATGGGAGCAAGTGGATTTGGAAAGTAACAGCATCTGTATTCTCCCTCAGCACAGCAAGACCGGCGGGGCCGGAATGGTGACCATACAGCCTCCATTGGCGAGGCTTTTGAAAACATGTTTACCCATCGGGCGCATTTGCCCCGCGCAATGGCTAAAACATTGGCATGCACTGCGAGTGCGTGCGGGGGGTGACCGATGGCCGCCGGATGTGTTGCGGCATACGTTTGCGAGCTATCACTTGCGCCATTTTAAGGATTACTCAGCATTACAGTATGAAACGGGGCACCGCGACAGCAGTTTGTTGCGAACGCGGTATGTGGATATGTGCGGGGTAGAAGCTGCCGCGTAGTTTTGGAGCTGAGGGGCAGCAGGCGTGCAAAAAATACGTCACGCATCAAAAGCCTGCTTGCAAAGTGGGAAAAATGTGGTAAATTAAGGAAAGCCGCAGAGCGAATGCGGGGAAAATCTACAACACAAACACACGATTATGAAGGACCTTAAAGGCACCAAGACGGAGCAGAACTTGGCCACCGCATACGCCGGTGAGTCTCAGGCTCATACCAAGTATTTGTACTATGCATCCAAGGCAAAGAAGGATGGCTATGTACAGATTAGCAAGATTTTTGAGGAAACGGCGCACAATGAGCGCGAGCATGCCAAGATTTGGTTCAAGTTGCTGCACGGTGGCAAGATTCCCGCCACCACAGAGAACTTGGCAGATGCCGCCAGTGGTGAAATGTACGAGTGGACGGATATGTACAAGACCTTTGCCGAGGAGGCTCGCGCCGAGGGCTTTGACGAAATTGCCGAGCTGTTTGACGGTGTGGGCAAGATTGAGAAAGAGCACGAGGAGCGCTACCGCAAGTTGCTCAGCAACATTGAGGAAGGTATTGTATTCTCCCGCGATGGCGAGCAGATTTGGCAGTGCGGTAATTGCGGCCATATTTGCGTAGGCAAGAAAGCCCCGGAGGTATGCCCTGTGTGCGACCACCCGCAGGCTCACTTTGCCATTCTGGCCCAAAATTACTGATCATACCGCTATGTGGCAAGCCAATAAGTTGGGTATTGTAGCACTGCTGGCCGGCTTATTTGCCGTGGGTGCGGCTTATTTTAAGCTGCACGCTGCCGGTAATGCGGATTTGGCCAACAAAGTAGGGGCAACCGGCGTATGTGCCGTGCTCTTTATTGTGGGGCTTGCTTCGTATCTCTCTGCCCGCAAAGGGATAGATGCCGCCGACGCTGCTGCTGCAGATGATGAGGAGGCTGAGGGCGAGGAGAATGGTAGAGATGGTGATTGATACCATGTAGTACTTTCCTGATATGATAAAAAAGCTCCCCGGCGGATGATGCCGAGGAGTTTTTTTAATACGCGGGGCGTAAATTGAAAAAGGGCGGGCAGATATCACATTTTGAAGTCTTCGCCGAGGTAAATCTTGCGGGTCTTGGGGTCATTGGCAATTTCTTCTGCATTGCCTTCTTTGATAACCTTGCCCTCAAAGAGGATGTAGGCACGGTCTACAATGCCGAGGGTTTCTCGCACGTTGTGGTCGGTAATGAGGATGGAGAGCCCGTCTGTTTCTCGCAGGGATGCCACAATGCTCTGGATATCTTGCACGGCAATGGGGTCCACACCGGCAAAGGGCTCGTCGAGCATGAGCAGTTTGGGGTTACTGGCCAAGGCGCGGGCGATGGTGAGGCGGCGTTTCTCGCCACCCGAGAGCTGTATCGCGTGGCTCTTTTGAAGCTTGGTGATGTGAAAACGCTCCAACAGCTCCATCATCTTTTCTTTCTTTTCTTTGCGGGTGAGGTCGGCGCGTGTCTCGAGTATCGCCATGAGGTTTTCTTCTACCGTCAGCTTGCGGAAGATGGATTCTTCTTGCGGCAGGTAGCCCATGCCGAGGCGTGCACGCAGGTGCATGGGGAGCCCCGATACGTCTTTACCGGTAAACATAACGCTGCCTACATCCGGGCGTACCAAGCCGGCAACCATGTAGAACGAGGTTGTTTTGCCGGCACCGTTGGGGCCGAGCAACCCCACGATTTCGCCTGCCCCGATTTCTAAGCATACGTTGTCAACGACTTTACGCTCTCCGTAGGTTTTGCAAAGGCCTTGTGCTTTGAGAAGAAGTCCGCTGTTTTCCATGGTTATTTTTTTGATTTTTGCTGTTTATCGACTTGATTGTGGATATTGGTGGCGGAGGTGCTTTGTTTGGCGCCGGTTATGTGTACGTTGTTATTTTTGTCGAGAATGACTGCTGCATTGGCACCGCTGGTGGTGTGGGTGTTATTGCGATCTTGCAAGATAACTTTTTTGCCGCTGAGGCGTTTTTCTCCGGTTTTGCCGTTGATGCTGAGTTTATCGCCATAGGCGGTGAGAACGCGCCCGGAGTTGTCTTTGCCCGTAACGGCTACATTCCCTTCAGCCGTGGCTAACTCGATACCTGAGATGGGTGTTTTTTTGCCGGTTTCGGTGCTCATGGCAACATGAATCTTACCCGTGCACCGCATGGCAGCCTGGGGGGTTTGTACCGTGCCGCCTTGCTCGGTATCTGCTTGCTGCAGGCCATCAAAGTTGTAAACCAAATGCGGGAATTGCGGTAAGAGCGGGCGGGCTTTTTCTGCCGGCCCCTTGCGCAGGGTAATGTAGAGCGGACCTGTAGCCGTGAGCCTGCCTTGCGGGGCTTCTACATGTGCGCCGGCGCCCAGCTCGAATCGCCCGCTTTCTCGCACCAAGGTAAGGGCATCGCAGCAGTGTACGGTGGCGGGGCCGTCGTTGGTGGGGAATACGGCGGTAAGTTCTTCGCCTTGCATGCTCAGGTTGCCCTCTGCATCGAGTTGCAGGGATGTGTTGCCGGTAGCAGATGCTGCCGCAAGATTAAAATCACCATAGCGAATTTGGGTGCTGCCGGCTGCGGTGAGGCGTGCAGAGCCCCGGAGCATGTCGACTTCTGCTTCGTCGGCAGTGACGCTCAATTCTTGCTGCTCGGCCCCTTGCTTGTAGCAGAGGCTGATACCACCAACGGCTTTAATCGCCTCGATATCAGAATAGGTGGCGATGGCTAAATTGATGTTGCCTAAATCGTCGCGCGCCGGGCTCTTGGCATCGGGGTTTTTACGCAGCGTGAACTCGATGGCGCCGCCTACGCTGAACTTGCAAAGCTCATCTTCGAGGCAGATTCCCTGAGGCATGCGTATAATGCCGTCTTCTGCCGTAAATTGAATATTGCCCCCGGTGTGGAAGGTGCCGTGCAACTCTGCCTCTTGTGACTCCCCGTTCGGGCGAGTATAGGTGCCGTCTATACTATCCCCTTGCAGGGTGATATCGCCATTGGCGGCGAGCAGAATGGAGCCGTTGGTTGCAATTTTGTTGTCGCCGTAGTGCAGGGTGGTATTTTCACCGCTGATGGCACATTCTCCGGTGGTTGCATCATACACCAAGTGCTCTCCGGTGATGGCGGCTTGTTGGGTGTTGTCTACAGCGCTACGTTGGGCGCGCACATTGCCGCGCGCCGTGGCACCGTCAATTCCCACGATGCGGGACCTACCGAATTGTGGCATAATACTGTTTTCATCGTCCACCTCTCGTTTTTCTTGCTTGAGGGTGATGCATATTTCCTCGGTGCATGAAATGGAGGCATCCTCCATTTTAAGATGCGACTCGCCTGAGAGTAACAACTTGCCACTTTCTGACTGATAGTAGGCTATGCCGTTTTTGTTGGTAAGCGTGCACAACTGCCCGTTGTGAGCTTTCCACTGCAAATCCATTGCCGTGGCTGTGATGAAAAGGTCTCCGTTGGTATCTACCAAGGCTTGGGCAGGGGTGTCTGTACTGCCGGTTAAGAAAATGTGGGTATCCCCCTGTTCTATTCGTATAGAGTGACCGTCCCCGGTATTGCCGATGAGCAAGGCCTTGTGCAGTACGGTGTTAATCATAGCCGTGGCTACTTCTACATCTACCGTTTCGCTTCGTATGCCAAGTGTGTTTTCGGTCGGGTATTGTGGGGCCTTTGTTGTTTCTTCTTGTTTGTTTGGGGTGCCGGTTTTTACCGCGTCTTTCGCGGACTTCTCGCCGTCGTCCAGCGTTTGCTCCGGCAGTTGTATGTATAACCTGTCAGAGCATCGCAGTTGAATGCGTGGGTCGCTGACTCTTACGTTGTTTACATACACCATGCGGGCATTGGCTACGTCAAACAACATGCCGCCATCTGCTACGGCTACCGTTTCTCCCGGCTCGCCGGTAGGCATGCTCGTGTCCGGTGTTTCAGATGGTGCGGGTAGCTCATCTATCAGGTTGACAATGGCTGCATCTACTCGCTTGCGGTTTTCGGCAAAAAAATTTAAGGTGGGCTCGCGCTCGCTGATGGCTTCTTGCAACCACTGTGGTTGTGCCTCTGCCCATACGGTGCAGGTGAGTAGTGCCGTAACTGTGGGGGTGAGTTTCATTTTGTGTCCTTCTTCGCAGCCGTGCGTATCGTTGTGCGAACCGGTCCCTTGATATAGCCGGTCCTGCTTGCTGTGCTGAAGATAACCCCATCGCCCGCTGCCGAAAAATTGGGGTGAGTCACTTCTGCCTTGGCTTGTGCAACTACGGCTTTTCTTTTAAAGTCGTAGCCTGCCTGCTCACATTGAACTGTTGTTATATCGCCGCTATTATCGTATAAGGTGGCCCGTATGTTGGTAAGCACAATCTCCCGGCGAGACACTACCTTCATCTCATCGGCTTGTAGCAGCCCGGTAACTCGGTGGTTCTCATACCTTGGTAAGGCCAGCCCTTTTACAATGCTGCCCGGTGGTAAAAGCAAAAGCCCGGGGAACTCGTCCTCTGCCTTGTTGACGTGGGCAGACTGAGCCCCGAGCATGGTGCCCAGGGCGCAGTTTAAAGCAATAACGGTGAATATTTTTTTCATGGTTTACGACATGTTGTCGTAGGCTTGACGTATCAGCTGCATGTTGGTGATTACTTTCTCCAAATCGCTCAGCTTTACTTGGTTGGGGCCATCGCTCATGGCGTTGTCGGGGTCGCTGTGCACCTCCATGAATACGCCGTCTATACCGGTGGCCATGGCTGCATTGGCCAACACGGGGGCAAGCTCGCGGTCGCCACCGGTTGCTCCGCCTAAGCCACCCGGGCGCTGTACGGAGTGTGTAGCGTCGAATACTACGGGGCAGCCGAACTGACGCATCCAGTACATACCGCGCATGTCTACCACCAAGTTGTTGTACCCGAACGTGGTGCCACGCTCGCAGAGCATATATTTATCGCACCCGAAAGCCTGCATCTTCTCGCAGATATTCTTGCAGTCCCACGGGGCAAGGAACTGGCCCTTCTTTATGTTGACGGGGCGCCCGGTCTTGGCACAGGCCTCCAGCAAGTCGCTTTGGCGACAAAGGAATGCCGGTACCTGTAACAGGTCGATGTACTGGGCGGCATACTCGGCTTGCTCCTCTGTGTGCACATCGGTCACAACGGGAATTTGCAGCTCTTTACCAATCTCTGAGAGTATGCGGCAGCCTTCTTGTATACCAACCCCGCGGAAGCTTTTTACGCTGGTGCGGTTCGCCTTGTCGTAAGAGGCTTTGAAAATAAACGGTACCCCCAGCTTGGTGCAAATTTCTTTAATGCTGCGAGCCATTTGCCAAGCAAACTCTTCGTTCTCTAAAGAGCAGGGCCCGAGGAGGTAAAACGGTGCCTTGCCGCCGATTTCTACATTTTGAATAAGGAAGGACATAATACGCAAGTATGCTGTTGCTTTGTATTATGCAATATCAAACGAGCAAAGTCAATGAGATTTCGCTCGAATCTTGTTAATCGGCGCAAAAAAATACGGAATTATTTGCCGGTTCTCGAAGTTGCCGTTCTTCTTCCTGATAACATACAAAATACTTGCATCGCTTCGCAATCGGTAGTATGCTTTTCGCGTGAACGTTTTTTCTACATGCTGGAATAGTTCTCGCCACTCCGATGGCGGGGCCATTTGCGACGAAATCAGAGAATTGGGCTTTGAGTACATCGAAGCCTCTCACGGCTTGCCTCTCTCTAAACTGCCCGGTATTATTTCTGCTGTTGATGAAAAACGTATTCGCGTGGCCGGTGTGCACAATTTTTGTCCGGCGCCCATCGATATTCAAGGCGACGCGCCCGATGCCTTCCGCTTTACCTCTCACCGCCCCGAGGTGCGAGAGCGCGCTATGCGCCTGAGCCTCGAAACCTTGCAGGCTGCTGCAAGACTCGGGGCCCGATACGTTGTTTTGCATATGGGCGAGGTAGAGCTTTTTCAAGGTCACGAGGCTACCCGCACCCTGCAACGCATGGCCCGCCATGGCTATGTCGGCTCCCCGGAGTTCGCCAAAACAAAAGGTGACTTTGTGAGACGCCGTGCCAAATTGGCTCCCATCTATTCGGCTCGTGCCAAAGATGCCCTCTTCCAATTAGCAGAAAAAGCTAAAGAGTACAACCTGATACTCGGGGTAGAGGGGCGCAGCCATTTTGAACAAGTGCCCGGCGATGCTGAGTTTCCCGAATTCTTAGCAGAGTTTAAAGATTATCCTCATGTTCGCTATTGGCACGATTTCGGGCATATTCAACGTAAGCATAATCTGTTATTGCTCAATCATGAGCAATATCTGTCCACGCTCAAGCCTTACCTGTATGGTGCCCATGTCAATGATGTTCAATGGCCTCAGCGAGACCACCGTGCCCCTTTCTTTGGCGGCGATGTCAATTTTGACCATCTGTTGCCCAAATACTTCACGCAAAGCATGCCCCTCACGTGGGAGCTCTCTAAATCTGTAACCAAAGACCAGATCTTACTCGCCAAAGAGCGTTGGGATGCTTTGCATGCCTCGTTGCCGGTATGTTGACTCCTACCGGCTGTGTTGCCGGTGCAACCTTCTTTCCGGAAAAATCGAGAGAACTCTGTGTTTAATATGTATTGAGCAGGGCGACGGTATCGGCAGCTAAGCGTCTGATGGCGGGTTCTTTACCGTGTATGTCGGGTAGCCCCCAGAGGGTGAAGTTGTTGTGGGCAACGATATTGAAATACATACCGCGCAGACAGGTGAGGCACCAAAGCCAGTCTGCCTGATTCATGCCGGGAAAATGGGCTTGGAGTGCATCTTTCCACTCTTGAAGAGCATAGGAGTAGTGAGATTCGTAAACATCTCGGGTAAGCTCTGCCGGCTCGTAGCCCATTTTGTTAAGAAAACAAAGCACCTCTTCACCGCTGGCAATTGAGGAATCGAGCCAAGAGGTGATAGGGGCGGCAAGCCACGCGTAGATGATTTCCTCCGGGCTGCCGGTGGGGCGCGCCTTTTGCAGCGCGGCTAAGCAAACTTCGTTGTATTGCTCAGAGATGTAAGCGAGCGTGTCGCGGTAAAGGTCTGCCTTATGGCCGAAGTGATAGCGAATAAGACCAATGTTGACGCCGGCCTCGTTGGCAATATCGCGTACGGTTGCCCCCTCATAGCCCAAGCGGGTGAAGCGGGTGACGGCAGCGCGCATGATGGCGGCTTTTGTGGCGTCGGATTTGGACATGGACGGCGTTAGCGAGTGGCTTTATCTTGAGAGATGGAGTCCAGGTAGCTGATATCGTCGGCAGAGAAACTTTCGAGCCTTGTTTTAGTGACTTTGCCACCCGGGTCTTTGAGATAGACGAAGTTGTTTTTTTCGTCAAAACGCATTAACTTGGCAAAAATGGTAGAATTTCCCTTGCGTGAGGTCCATTCTCGGTAGCCTTTGGCTTTCAATTTTTGTTTGTAGGCTTTGTAGTCTGCTTCTGCTTTTTCGACCCCGGCCTCTATTTCAGTTTGTATGTCATAGAGGTAGTCTCCCATACCGTTAATTCTGGCTGTAACCTTGCCCCCATGTGGCGAGATGACAACAACGCCGGGGCGGCGGTCTATACCGTATTTGCCGGCCAAGCGGTTGATGGCCGAGAGACTGTAGCGGGATGACTTGCCGGGGCTGTCATCTATGGCGGCACCGGAGTCTATTTTGATGCGAATGACGCGCCCCTCGCAGTAAGCATCAAACTCGGGGGTTTCGAGCAGGGTGCGTCCCAGTTCTTTGCTCTTGGGGCTGGTGATGGAGTCGTGAAACCAAATAATAATCGGCAAGCCTTGTCGGCGAGAGAGTTTAAGGGCTTTGCCGTAGTTGTTGAGCCAGCCGTTACCTTGGAGCCTTTTCTCGAATACGGCGTTAATTTCGGCCTCCGATTCTTCAAGGTTGTCGGGGTCGGTCCATATAATCTCATCTTCTGCCGTACTGCCTTCTACCTTTTTCAAATCGGCCTCAGAAGTAACCTTCATGTTGATGGCGTTGGGGTTATTCGCCCCGGGCAAGAGCGGGTTGCCCATAAAACCGGCCATCTCGGGCGGAAGGTCTTTGGTGGCATCGGTGGTTTCTTCTGTTATGGTGCGTTGCGTGAATAAGGAGCACGCTTGCAACAGACAAGCCAGACAAGGTAATATGGTTTTGACAAGCGAGACTCTCATGCGCAACGGTAAGTGGGGGAGGTGTGTGTTAGTTTTTTTCTTGCTGTTTAGCCAGTTGCCAAGCTTCTTCCATTGCCTCTGCGGTGGCATCTTGCAGGCTGATGCCGAGTTCTTTGAGCCGTTTTTCGACGCGGTTGAATCGGCGCTCGAACTTACGGTTGGCGGCATCTAATGCGACCTCGGGGTCTATACCGCGCCTGCGGCATAAGTTGACGGTGCAAAATAGCAAATCTCCCAGCTCTTCTTCTACCTCGGGGGCGGTATCGGGCAGGTGCAGTGTTTGTTCTACTTCGTTCGTCTCTTCTCGTATTTTCTCAACAACTCCGGCATGGTCGGGCCAATCAAAACCCACTTTAGCTACTTTTTTGGTGATTTTAGCTGCACGCAGTAAGGCGGGTAGACCATTGCCACAGTTTTTGAGATATGGTTTGTCTTCTATAGCTTGTTCTTTGCGTTTAATGGCATCCCACTGGTTGAGCACCCCTTGTGTGTCATTTACGGCCGATGTGCCGAACACGTGGGGGTGTCGGCGTACCAATTTGTTACTCAGCTCGCAGGCTATGTCGTTGATGTCGAATGGGCTGTCTTTCGATTCTGCTGCTAATTCGGCGTGGAAGAGGACCTGAAGCAATACATCGCCCAGCTCTTCTCGCATGTGCGGGCGGTCGTTGGCTCGAATGGCGTCTATGCATTCATACGCCTCTTCCAGTAGATTGGAAATCAGGCTTTCGTGGGTTTGCTCTGCATCCCAAGGACAGCCGCCGGGAGCTCTCAGGCGGTGCATGATGGCTATGGCTCGCTCCAACTGCCGCTCCGGTATGCGGCAGTGTATCATCTCTTCATCGGTCATCACTTTTTGCGCTGGTCTCGGCGTTCGTTGGTGGCCTTGCCGGCCAAGATATCGTCTATGTGGGCAATCAGGTCCCAGGAGACTCTGCGACGCTGGTATTTGCGCCACAAAAGGTCTCTCAGGGTGCGCCAATGCTCCTCCGTAAAGTCAGCCGGGGTGGGCTCTACCTCGTCTTTCATCGAGCGGCCGACCTTGGGGGTACAGGTGAGCTGCCACCATCCACCGAAATGTCCGGCTTCATATATGACTTTGTTGCCGTTTTCGTCTCTGTCTTGCCAAGAGAATGTTTCCATAATGAGCTGAGCCGGTTGTTAACGATTGCCACGGCCACGGGGGAGATTGCGGTGCGCATCTTCCACATCGGCATTCATGGTGGGGGTGATATTGGCAGAGCCGTCGTTGAGGGATACAATCAGGGGCTTGGCTCTCTCGCCATCGGCATTGTAGCGGTAGATAACACGTTGTACCAGCTTTTGGTCGTGTACGGAGAACATGCGTTCTTCTACCAAACGCCCTTGGCGGTCGTAACCGTATGCTACTTTGTATATGGGCTTGCGGTTGTTGTCGTAGATGGTGCAGCCGATGAGCTGGCCGTACTTGCTCTCCGTGTAGTCGTTAATGGCTGCCAGTTTGCCGTTGGGTAAATAGGTGGCGCAGCGCATACCTTTCCATCCCGCTTGGCGTTTGTACACCGAGCGAGAGCCGTCGGGATGGCGCATTACGCGCACTACATCGCGGTCTTCGTGCGAAACATCGGGGCTTTGCGCATATGCTGAAGGTACGGCAGATGCGGCGGCCAAGGCAACCATGGCAATAAGTAGCTGTTTCTTCATGTGTTCATTATACAGAGATACTGCTGCTGAATCAAGCGTTAAGTATGGCTGCAAGGGGCATTTTTCTTGACAGGCGGGGGGGGAATCGTCACAATATCGCCATGCAAGCGAAAAAGCCCGTCAATGTGCGTCGGCGAGATGTGTTAGAGCGCATCCGTAGTCAGGTGGACCAATATAAAAGCCCATTGGTGAAGCTTATTCGTGAAAACGGCAATAAGCTTGCTTGCGGCAATACCGAGATTTACCTTGCTTCATCGTTTGGTTTTTGCGATGGCGTTAAGCGTGCTATCGAAATTGCCCATGCCGCCTGCGATATGTTTGCCGGCAAACGCATATGGCTTATTGGTGAGATTATTCACAACCCGGTTGTCAATGCGCGGTTAGATGCCATGGGCTTACGGCATTTGCCGTTTAAGGTAGATTCGCCTGCTTATGATGAATTGACAGAAGAAGATGTGGTGATCATACCCGCCTTCGGTGTGCCGGTTTCTTTGCGCAAGCGTTTAGAAGAGAAGGGGGTGCAGTTGGTTGATTCTACCTGCGGCAACGTCATGAAGGTATGGACGCGCGTGCGCTCATACGCACGCATGGGGATTACCAGTGTGATTCATGGTAAGGCCAAGCACGAGGAGAGTATGGCCACGGCTTCTCAAAGCATGGGAGAGGATGGCTTGGGTAATTACATTGTCATCTTTTCTGAGCAAGAGGCGCAGCTGCTGGCTGATTATTTGTCGGGCAAGGGCGACCGCGAGTCTTTTATGGCTCATTTTGCTGCAGCTTCATCACCCGGGTTCGACCCCGATGTTCACTTGGCCGAAATCGGTATGGCCAACCAAACAACCATGCTCAAGAGCGAGACGGCTCATATTCAACAAATGCTGCGTGCAGCCGTGGTTCGGCGAGATGGCGATGACTCTCGCTTTCATGTGTTCGATACGATTTGCGGTGCCACGCAAGACCGCCAAAATGCTCTTTTCGAGCTGCTCGAAAAACCGCTGGATGCCATGTTTATCATAGGTGGCTATAATAGCTCTAATACTACACACCTGGCGCATATTGCCGCGCGCCGTTTGCCCACGTTCTTTGTTAAGTCGGCCGATTGCTTGTTGTCATTGCAAGAAATTAAAGCGTACGACCTTGTGACGAAAGAGGAGCTCACTTTGCAGTTGCCGGCTGAAGTGGCAGATACGGAGCGATTGTGGCGCATTGGCGTTACTGCCGGTGCCTCTTGCCCCGATAATGTGATAGAAGAGGTGCTGCACCGCTTGGCATACTTGCGTGGCTTTACCCTGCCTGCTCTTTAAGCATTTTGCTTGTTTTTGGTCTGCAAAAAAACGCTCCTGTTTGCGAAAACAGGAGCGTTTTTAATGATAAGAAGTGTAGCTTAGTTTCTGGCAGGGGGCAAGATGATGTAGTTAGCACCGTTGTTGCTGCCCTCGGGGAAAATCTTGGTGATTTGCTCCTCATCCAAGCGCCCTACGCTATCGTTACCCTCGTCGGGGATGAGGAAATCGTCATCAAGGTCAATCGTTGCGCCGTCTACATTGTAGGCAATGGCGTATTCTCTGAAAGCCTCCATGTCGAACGTCAGCTGATCGCCCGGAACGGGTTCGGTGAACTTACCCACACAGCAGAAAAGAAGGGGACCGGAGGTAATGGGGCTCTTGGTGGGAGCTTCTACATCTTTCTTTTTGCCCTTAGCGGGTTCTGCGTCTGCTGGTTTGCGCATGACGTAGGCAAAGGCGTTTTCGCCGGGGGTCAGACATTCGCCGTTATCAATGGATTCATTACCTTCAATCATGCCCTCGCCGATTTTGGCGTAGAAAGTGGCTTCTTTGACGGCACCCTTCTTGGCAAATAACTGGCGGAAGTAGGGGTTGGCGGTATCACCAGTCAACTCGCCGTACTTGGCGGCTCTTTTTTCTACCATCTTAGCTGTAGCATCGCAGGGGTAACTACCGCGTTGTTGTTTAAATTGACCGAGAACCGTGCCAATCTGCTTGATATTTTCTTTAGCCGCTTGTTTATCACCGGCATTAGACATGTTAAGAATGGCCACATAACCTACAGCACCCAAAGATGCCATAATGGCAATTACCACGAGAAGCTCGATAAGAGTAAAGCCTTTTTTTACTTTTTTGATGATTTTCATAAGAATTTAAGTTTTGTTTGACTCTTTTTGTATATCATGAAAAGCGCGAGATGGCAAGCTGAAAACGCCCAAAATAAAAAAAACGTCAAAAAACGAGGGTAAAAACATACTTGCACATGACGCGCGCGCGTGATTTGGTGCTTGCAATGCAAAACCGATGCTGTAGAATAAAGGGCGATATGAGTACAATATATGATCAAATAACGGCAGGAATGAAAGCTGCCATGTTGGGGAAAGACCAGCTCACCCTCGGTGCGCTTCGCAGTGTGAAGGCCGCTCTTCAAAATGCCCAGGTCGCCAAGGGAAATGCACGCGAACAGCTCTCTGAGAATGAGGCTCAAAACGTGGTGCGCAAGCAGATTAAACAGCGTGAAGACGCTATCGCCATGTATGAAAAAGCTGCCCGCCCCGAGCTGGTAGAAAAAGAGCAGGCCGAGATGCGTGTGCTTGTTGCCTTGTTGCCGGCGGAGATGAGCGAGGCCGAGATTCTGCCCGTGCTGGATGCGGTGATTGCAGAGTTGGGCGCTACCTCTAAAAAGGATATGGGGCGTGTGATGAAAGAGATGCAAGCTCGCACCGAAGGCCGTGCCCCCGGTAAGCTATTGTCTCAGCTGGTGGGAGCTCGCTTAGCCTGATGAAGCCATGTTTTGCGCCGTAATAGTAGCAGCCGGTAGTTCTCGCCGTGCCGGGTTTGATAAATTGGCCGTCCCCTTGGCCGGGGTGCCGGTGTTGCGGCGCAGTGTAGATGCCTTTGTGGCTGCCGGGTGTGCAGCTGTGGTGGTGGTATGCCCGGAATCTCGCTGGCATGAGGTGGGGCTGGGCACCGCTGCTTTCCCCGTACCGGTATTGCGGGTGGATGGCGGGGCAGAGCGCCAAAACTCTGTAGAAGCAGGGTTGAATGCTCTGCCTGCCGGCACTACTTATGTGGCCGTGCACGATGGCGCCCGCCCGCTGATAACCCCGCAGGGTATACGTGATTGTTTGGCTGCTGCGCAACAAACCGGTGCTGCAGCCTGCGCTCACCCCGTGGTCGATACGCTCAAACGAGCAGATTCGGCCGCTTACTCCCTGCCCGAGAAAGTGAGCCGTGACAACTTATGGGGTATGGAAACCCCGCAGATTTTTGACCTTGCCATGCTGCGCCGCGCCTACTCATGCGTGGCAGAGCAAAAGCTGGTGGTTACCGATGAGGTGTCGGCGGTAGAGGCGTTGGGGGTTGCTACTCGTTTGGTGCAAGTAGGCCCCAATCTCAAAATCACGCTGCCGGGCGATTTGGAGCTTGCCGAGCTAATCTGGCAACACCGCGCATGAGTAACTTGGCTGCAGCGCGCGTGTGGGTGGTAGGCCACGGTTTTTTGGGGCAAGCACTTGCAGACGCCTGCCGTGCCCACGGGGCTGCCGTGCTTACCATAGACCCTGTTTCTCCGGCTGATGTTTGCGGGGCTGCGTGCCATGGTGCCACCCTTGCCACAGCTTATGCTCTGTGCGAGCCTACACTGATATTCTGCTGCATGGCAACACGCGGAGGCACGGCAGTGCAGTACCGCACCTGTTATTCGGACACCGTGTCGGCCTTGCATCGGCAGTGCCCGGGGGCTAAAGTCATCTTTTGCTCTTCAATCTCCGTATATGGTGATTGCGGGGGGCAACTTGTTACCGAGAAAACAACGCCCCGGGCTACCGGCGAAAGAGCCTGTGTGTTGTTGGATGTCGAGCAAAATGTGTTGGCTCATGGTGGGGTGGTTGCCCGATTAGCCGCCTTGTATGGCGAGCAGCGTTGCGAACTGCGCCGCAGGCACCTTGCCGGGGAACCTCAGTTGCCCGGTGCGCCCGACCGCCTGTTGCACTATGTACATGTGCAAGATGCTGTGGCGGCTCTTTTGCTGATATCTCAACACCCCTGCGGCGTTTATAATGTGTGCGGTGACTGCTTTACCAAGGCCTCCGCTTATGCTGCGTTGGCTCGCGAAACCGGAGTGCCGATATCGGCTGAGGTATCTGCCGCCTCTTGCCGCGGCGGAGTGAATGCCTGCGTTTCCATCGATAAACTTCTTGCCCTCGGGTGGGTGCCACGCCCCTTCTTTTCCTGATGCGCCCGGATTATTACCAGTTGCTCGATGTGCCCGAAAACGCCTCTGCCCGCGAAATCAAATCCGCGTATCGCAAGCAGGCCAAGCGCTACCACCCCGACCACAATATGGGCAACGAGGCCGCTGAAGAGCGCTTTAAACTGGTGGCAGAAGCTTATCGCGTGCTGGCCGATGCTGAGCAACGCGCTCAATACGATGGATGGCTGGAGCGCCACAGGCGCCTCGGTATGGCGTCGGAGTTGACCGCCTTTCCGCGTCGTGTACGGGTATCGGTACGGCATGCGCACGAGCGTCGCGCCTCGCGTCGCAAGCGCTACGAGCGGGATTCCGAGCACCCATTGCGAGTGCGCCGCATGCATGTGCACCCCACCTTGTCATTTTCTCGGTGGCATTTAGTGGCGTTTTACTTGTTAGCATTTGCCGTGATGTTGCCCTGGGCAGTGCGCTACGGCCAACGCGATGATGCCGATATAGCTGCCAAGCAGGTGCAGCGAGAGAAAAAAATGGTAGAATCCCTATACCGCCGTGCATGCAATGGCGATGCTACCGCTCAATATCGCTATGCCAATATTATTTACCATGGCCTCAATGGTACCACTCCCAATGAGGAAGAGGCGCTGCACTGGTGGCAGTGCGCGGCTAATCAAGGACATACCGGGGCGGCTCATAACCTCAAAGAAGCCATACGCTTGCGCGCAGAACGTGATGCTGCCATACCCGTTACTCCCGAAAATTGAAATTGTTTTTGATGCTTCCCCTCCGCTATTGCCGGCCGTGCGCTGCCCTCTCCCCTGTAAAAACAAAAAAACTGCGGGGCCATTCTGTTTGGCACCCGCAGTTGACGAGTTGAAAAATTAAATAAGACCAACGGCTTTGCGTACGCGTGACAACACTTGGGCCGCAGCTTCTCTGGCTTTTTGGGCCCCGCTTGCCAATACCTCATCCACATAGCCCGGGTTGGCCATAATCCACTCGCGCTTTTCTCGAGCGGCGCGGAAGT
Source organism: Akkermansiaceae bacterium (assembly GCA_015062055.1). Classification (GTDB taxonomy): domain Bacteria; phylum Verrucomicrobiota; class Verrucomicrobiia; order Verrucomicrobiales; family Akkermansiaceae; genus Akkermansia. The sequence continues at coordinate 2,711 of SUVK01000020.1, read as the reverse complement.
ACTCCCAGTAGGCTTCGAACAGGTCTTTCTTAAATTGCCCGTAGCCTACGCCGCCTCGGTGGTGAGCTGCCACCATCTCTTCATATTGGGCGGGTGTGGCAAAGAGCTTGTATAGGGCAAGGATGATGGAGTTTTCCGTGGGCTTGGGGGCCTCCAACGGGGTGGCATCCGTCACCACTTTTTTGTTGATGAGCTTGCGCAGGGCTTTTTCCTCGCCGAAAACGGGCAGGGTGTTGCCGTAGCTCTTGCTCATTTTTTGGCCATCAAGCCCGGGCACAATGGCAGTGGTTTCGTTGATGATAGCCTCGGGCATGCGCAGGAGGGCTGCGCCGAAGGTATCGTTAATCTTGCCGGCCAGGTCGCGCGTTACCTCAAGGTGCTGTTTCTGGTCCTTACCCACGGGCACGGCATCGCTGTCGTAAAGCAGAATATCTGCCGCCATGAGAGCGGGGTATGCAAAGAGGGCGTGGTTGGGGCTGAACCCCTTGGCGATCTTGTCTTTGTATGAGTGGCAGCGCTCCAACAATCCCATGGGGCATACGGTAGAGAGAATCCAAGCAAGTTCGTTGACCTCGGGCACGGCAGATTGGGCAAAGAAGACGGCCTTTTGTGGGTCGAGCCCACAGGCCAGCAAGTCCACGGCCATCTCGTATGTGTTGGCTCGCAGTGCTTCTGCCCCCGGCATGGTGGTCATGGCGTGGTAATTGGCGATGAAGTAGAATGCTTCACCCTTATTCTGTAACTCAATGGCGTTTTGAATGGCACCGAAGTAGTTGCCGATGTGGAGTTTTCCGCTGGGTTGTAATCCTGTCAGGAATCTCATGATTGATATGTGTTTGTTTTGTGTAAAAATCAATTATTGCAGAAAAGTTGGTCGAGCATGGTCTTGAGGGTGGCTGTATCGTAAGCCCCCTCGAAAACGCGCAGTCGAATACCCTCTGTATAGATAAAGATGGTGGGTACTTTCGTCAGCCCGAACTCTTCTGCTATTTTGGGGTATTGGTCAGCATTAACATCGACCACTTGCACGTTGCCCTTTTCGTCTTCTGCCAGTTTTTTGAGGGCCTCACGCATCTGGCCACTGTGTTCGCACCAATCACAGGTAAAGGCGAGAATGAGTTTACGCCCCGATACTCCGGTAATCTGCCGCATATCTTCTCCCTTGTATTGGCTGTACAGCTCGTAGCGAGGGGCAGAGCTTATGCCCGAACCCATGTTGACGTTTTGTCGAATTTCGGATTGCAGGGAAATGCGCTCCGGGTTGGGGGCAGGACGGGTCGAGGTTGTGAAACTCGCGGCGCGTATGGCTCGGGCATCTTCATCATCATCCCAGCACCCGGTCCACAGACAGGGTATCAGTACGAGTGATAACGAAGTTAATGCGCGTTTCATGCTGCAATAATTCTTACCCTAAATGGTCTGTTTGTAAAGAATAATATGCGTTCTATTGCTTGAAAATATCCTTTTTGCCACTGTGGATGAAGCGCAGCACACGGCGCTGCGGCAATTCTATACTTTGTTTATTGTGGGGCAATAAAAGTCGGCGAGCTGCTACGGTTTTATAGCGGAAAGTTCCGAAACCGGCCAATTTGACCTCGCCGTCTTCGGCTAAGCCGTCGCGTATGGCTCGGGTTACCGCCTGCAAAGCCAGCTCGGCCGCATTTTGGGTGGCGGTGCCACCCAAGGCTTGCCGTATGGCTTCTAATAGCTCTTTATGCGTCATGGCGGCTCTCAGCTCTCCTTAATCATTGCGGTTTTGCAAATGGCTCAGGATGATGAAGAGGTAGTACACCAGCATGGCAATAGATGAAAGCGCCGATGCAACGTAGGTCATCGCTGCCCAACGTAAGGCCGTGCGCGCTTGCCCGTGCATGGCGTGGTCTGCCACCCCGGAGGCCTCCAGCCATTTCAAGGCGCGGTCGGATGCATCAAACTCTACCGGCAAGGTAACCAGCGCAAAAATCGTGGTCGATGCAAACAATGCAAGCCCGACCCATGCCACGGTGGGGCTGCTGCCGACGGCCAACAAGATAAGCCCGATGACCAGTACGATTTGCCCCAGTCTGGAGCCTATATTTACCAGCGGAACCAGTTGGCTGCGCATGCTCAGCCAGGGGTAGGCTTTGGCGTGTTGAATGGCGTGTCCGCACTCATGCGCGGCTACGGCCATGGCTGCCACACTGCGGGTGGAGTGTACCATGTCGCTGAGGTTGACGGTGCGATCAGTCGGGTTGTAGTGGTCTGTTAATTGCCCGGCTGTGTGGGTAACTTGCACCCCCGAAATCCCGTTGTCGCGCAACATGGCTCTTGCCACATCGGCCCCGGTGTATGGTGCCGGTGTTGCAGAAAATTGTTTCATGGCTGCCATCATTCTGTTTTGAACAATGCCTCCAATGAGTCCGGCAAACAGCATGATGCCCAAGCCGAGTAATGAGAGGGTGTTGTATGTGCCGTATGCGTACGCGAATAAAGGGTCGGAAAATGATAAAAAAAACTGTTCCATAATTTCGTGTTTGTTCCTATTATTTATAGACACAGATTTGGGCTATCTGTTCACTATTGGTCGTATTTGAATTCGTTTGCCCTGCTGAATTGCAAGACCAAATGCGACAGTAAGTGATTTTTCTTCAATTTACGCTGCAATTTTGAGAAAATGGAGCTTTTCTGTTCGTGCCATGTGGCGTGCTGATTTGCCTTTAAAGATGCGTCGA
>SUVK01000019.1 GCA_015062055.1 Akkermansiaceae bacterium | reverse complement strand
TCCATGATTTCGCGCATCCAACTCAAAACACGAGGCCTACCCTCCGTTGATTATCTCCTGCTCAAACTCAGGCAGCTAACATCCCCGTCATTCACGCGACTTTTTTGACGCAGTGCCCTTTTTTTGCCATATGTCGACTTTAGTTTCCGGTTACGATGGTCGTGGTACGGGCAATAAGCCCCATTAGCAGAACTTGTTTTTGAGCATCTACAGAGGAAACAGCGTTGATTCTTCCGTTAATCTTGGCTGCTTTTATAGATGCATCGCCTATTGCAACCAATCCTAAAACGGATACGCAGGAGGATTTGCCGACTTTGTTACCCGGTGCAGATGTAACGCCGGCAGGTGTTGTTACATTGGTGTACAACATACCCGTTGTCATAACATCTGAACAACTGCTTAAGAGGCCGATGCTCATGCATGCCAGTAATATCTTTTTCATGTTATTTGCGTGGTTGATGTGTTATTGGTTCCCTATATTTACCGATATGGCTTGATTCGTAAATTGCAGAATCAAGTTGTTGCCGGTATAGTTTCCGGCTGCCATATAATAACCGTTATACTAGCGTATAGACTGTACACGCGTCAAGCCTAAATTAGGTCCGATAACAATTTTTTTAACTTGTTGATACCCTTTTATTTCTATAGGATAACATGCGTTCGGCGGGTGCGGCTATAACAGAATCATACGAGGCAGAGAGCGCTCCGGGATATTATTCTTTTAACAGCTCCACACAATCCGTGTGTCCGCCTTGTTCGGCGTAATATAATGGGGTGTGGTTGCGGTAGTCGGGGAGGTTGCAGGGGAACCCTGCAGCGATGATTTGGCGCAGCAATTCGGCATGGCCGCTGCGGGCAGCATAGTGAGCTATGGTTAAGCCTTCATTATCGCGAGTATCGACACGCACGCCGGCTTGGTGTAGAAGAGATACAGCCGCAATGTTACCATGTTGGGCAGCCACATGCATGGCCGTTTTGCCATCCGGGTCTACGTATTGGAGATTGAGTTTACCGGTTTGAATCAGCATGCGCAGGGTGTAGGGCTCGGCCACTTGAATGACGCTGAATAAGAGTGGTTCTCCGTTTACGATAAGGTTGACATCTGCCCCGCGTTCGATGAGAATCTGCATGAGATCGTGGTTGTTGGCCATGGTTGCCAGAAGGAGCAACGATTTTTGCATGCGGTCTTGTGAGTTTACATCGGCCCCTTTATCAAGCAGAATTTGCAAACATTCTTTTTGGTTTGTCTTGACGGCCAGCGTGGCTGCAGAGTCACTGCCACCCATAAAATCAGCGGTTGCGCCACGATCTAACAAAGCCCTTACATTGCTGCTTAACCCTTTCTCTGTTGCTATCATTAAGGGGGTTTTATCATCTTTGTTAAGGGTATCGGGTTGGGCACCGGCAGATAAGAGTTTTCTGGTGCAGGTAACGGTTTTGTGTCCGGCTGCTGCATGCAAAGCCGTGTTGCCGTTTTGGTCGGAGTAGTGAATATCGGCACCCAAATCAATGAGCCTAGTCAGGTTGATATGGTCGCCGCGCTCTGCCATGAGGATGAGTGCATCATTATACGAGCCGGGCAGGTGACCTTTTTCTGCAAGTTTATGAGCTGCTTGCAACAGCTCTGCACATTTAGGGTGATTGTTTTCCGTTGCGGTGTCAAACGCTGTTTTGCCGTCCTTATTTTTGTGGTCGACGGGTATATTCAAATGAATGAGGGTAATGACGCATGGTACATGCCCGGCGCGAGCCGCAGTGTGTAGCAGAGATTCGCTCTCATTGTTGAGGTAAAGGTCGGGGGCGCTGTCGGGGAGCAGTTTGATGAGAGCTTGGCAGTTGCCATGAGCGGCAAGTATATGAAGAATCTCGGCGGTGGGGGCGACACCGGCATCTGCGAGCAGGCAGATGGTTTCGAAGTCGTTTGCACGGGCTGCGGTGAGGAGGGCATCGGCACCGGGCTCTGTTATGCCTTTTCTTTTAAGTATACCTACGGCGAGGGCGCGAACGCATGCGGGGTTGAGTTGCCTGGTTGCCAAGTCCATAGCGGTTTCGCCCTGTGGGGTGACAATGTCGGGGTTTGCCCCGGCTTCTAAAAGAATCGGTATACAATCGTCTTGGCCGTATTGTGCGGCAATATGCAGGGCGGTGTAGCCTTTTTGGTTGGTGATGTCGGGGGTGGCACCTGCTTCACACAATATACGAACGCAGGATTGAAAACCTTTTTCGACGACAACATGTAATGGCGTGGTTTGGTATTTATCGCAGGCGTTTGGGTTTGCCCCACAGTTAAGTAGCGTGGTCAAGCCTGCCTCATGGCCTTGCGCCCCGGCATAATGTAAGGGAGTGCGCAGGTATTTGTCGCAATCATTAACCGGGGCACCGGCTTGTATCAAAAGGGGGATGCAATCAACGGCGTTGGTTTCTGCTGCCGAGTGCAGTGGCGAAAGGTAACTGTTGGGGTTAAATGCCAGATTGGCACATGTCTCCAGCATGGTCCTGACGCAATCGGTGTGTTTGCCTCGAATGGATGAGATTAAGGCAAATTGATGGGTGGGGGAAGAATTGATGTGGGCACCGTGACGGAGCAAAAGTTTAATAATGGCATTGTCGCCGATTTCTGCTGCTTTTACAAGCGGTGTTTTGCCATTGCCGCTCAGCTCATTAACATTGGCGCCTGCTTGTATCAGTAACTCCACACACTCTTTCTTTTTGCCAACGATGGCGGCTACCAAGGCCGTTTCTCCGTTGTGTTTACGGTGTACATCGGCCTTGTTTGCAATCAGGAGCTTGAGACACTCTGTGGCGCCCCGTGCCGCTGCAACGTGTAGGGCCGGTTCACCGTTGCCGGCAACCGAGTTGGGGGAAACACCGGCTTGCAGCAACAGCTCTACTATATCGGGCTGCCTTTCTTCTATGGCTATATGAAGAAGCGGTAAATGATTATTTTCCCTGTGATTCAGGCTTAGCCCTTCTTTGATATGCTTGGCAACCAAGTCTTTATCATGTTTGCGTATGGCTTGGACGATGGGGGCACCGGAGTATATGTTGTAGGTGGGCAGCGAATTATCTTGCTGTTTATCTGCGGGGGCGGTAGCAACGGGTTCCGGCTCTTTTGGGGCTCTTTCTGCCAGCAAGGCTATTACCTCGGGCTGGTGCCGAGCCAGTTCTTTTATGGTTTGGTTTTGTGCCGTGCGTGCGCGTGTAGAGGCTCCCGCTTGCAGCAGGCATGCCACACAGGTTGTATGCCCGGCTTCTGCGGCATACAGCAAGGGGGTGTACCCCAGCGAATCTGTCGCGTCGACTGTTGATTCTTTTTTGATGAGGAGTGCGGCGCACTCGGCCCACCCCGACATGGCCGCCAAATGCAGAGGTGTTTGCCCCTGGGCATTGGTGAGGTCAAAGATATGATGCTGAGTCGGCCATAAATCGCATACATTTTGATGGCCGTTCATCGCTGCCAAGTGCAGGGGGGTATTGCCCCAAGGGTCTGTGGGTATATGGTTACTGTGTACGGTAAGTAGTATGCGCAGCAAGTCTGTGTCACCCTCGGCGGCTGCCTGCAGTATTTTGGCGGGTATATCTTGAGTACCGATACCTCGGGCCGCTAACTGCTCGTATGCCTGCTCTGTAGTTTCTGCGTCGCTTGGGGGGGCATCGTCAGTACCGAGTGTGTAGAGATAGAGACACAGTGCGGACGATACGCCCAGCGAGATGGTCATCATATCTCTTCCTTTCAGTCTCATGCCTTAACAGAAACACAGAGGTGCGACTTACGGGGTAGTAATGGTACGGGCTATGCACGCTGCTGCATCGGGGCGCGCTTGTCGGCGCATGGCTTGCTCCATGGCTTGGCGTGCTTGAGGTTGCAAGATGATGTTATGGACAAATTGGTGCACAACCTCATTGGTTAACTCATCTTGCTTGCACATAGTGGCTGCACCTTCTTGAGTAAATACCTTGGCGTTGTATGTTTGGTGATCATCTGCCGCAAAGGGGTATGGTACCAGCAAACACGCTTTGCCGATGAGGGAGAGCTCGGTAAGGGTTGATGCCCCGGCTCGGGCTATAACGCCGTCTGCTGCTGCGTAGGCAGAGGGCATGTCGGCGCAGAAGCCGATGACTTTGATGTTGGCTGCACCCGCAGCCAAGCCGTTGACTCGCTCGTAATCAAGTTTGCCGGCAATGACAAAGTAGAATACATCGGGGTCTGCTTTGGCTGCCTCTATGAGCATGGAGTTGAGATTGCGGGCACCTTGCGACCCCCCCGTTACTAAGATAACCGGTTTGTCTTGCGGTAGACCGAGTCGGGTTCTGGCTTCTTCTGTGGTGGGAAGATGCAATAATTCTTCTCTGACCGGGGTGCCGGTGACAATGCAGTGGCTGCCGGGGAAGTGTGCCTCAGCTTCTTTGAGCCCCAACAAGACCGCCGTGCACCAGCGTGCCGTCATGCGGTTAGACTTGCCGGGCATGGCGTTGCTGTCGTGCACATAGGTGCGCAGGCCCAGCTTTCTGCCGGCTCGTACAGGGGGCATCGAGGTAAAGCCCCCCATGCCGATGACGACATCTGCCTGCACGCTGCGCACTATCTTCTTGCAGGTAAAATAGGTGCGCATCAGTTTCCATAAAAAGCCCGGGGTGCGCCAAGACAATAACTTCGGCTTGGCTATGGCTTGCACGGTGTGAAACTCTAAGTCCCCGTACTTTTTAGAGGCTTCGGCATCCACATCTTTGCGGGAAATTAACAAAACCGGGCGATGGCCCATAGCTTTGAGCTGTTGTGCTACTGCTATGCCCGGGAACAGGTGACCACCGGTGCCACCACATGCTATGATGATATTAAGCTTCTTGTTCATGGCTTGTTATTTTGTTCGTGGCGTCTTCGTAATGGTAAGAAACTCTTTCTGATGGTGGGGGTCTTGCGCTGAATACTGGTAAGAATACCCACGGCTAAAATCGAACATACTAAATTGGTACCACCGTAACTGATGAAAGGCAAGGGCAAACCGGTGTTGGGCAAAATGGCTGTTACGACCATCATGTTAAGCACGGCCGGCCAGAATATGGTGCATACCAATCCCACTGCCAGCAGTCGCCCGAATGTATCTCGTATCTGCAAGGCCAAGACGATACCTGCCAAAGTCATTAAGGTGAAGAGGAACAGTACGCCGGCCGTGCCAATGAAGCCCCACTCCTCCCCGACAACGGCAAACACGAAGTCGGTGTGAGCAAAGGGTAAACTGCCGTATTTATGGATGCTGTTGCCCAAGCCGGTGCCATCTACACCACCCATGGTGAGGGACACATAAGCAATCCACTGCTGGCGGCCGGCACCATGCTGGTGCGCCTCGGTGTTTTGCCAAGCGTAGATACGCTCCATGCGGTTGGCACTGCCCGTTGCCATGTAATAGAGCACCAGAGCCCCGATGATGAGGGCTAAAAGAAGAATCCAATAGCGCGTGCCTGCCACAAACATGACGCAAAAACCCGATACGGCTAATGCGGCTGCCGTGCCCATGTCCTTTTCTACCAATATCAGTAGCAACGGTATGGCAAATCTTATACCCGGCCATACAAACCCTTGCCAAAATCTGCCCGCTACTTCTCGGTGGGTCGTATACCAGTGCGCCAAGGTCATCATTAAGATGCACTTGGCGGCTTCACTCGGTTGAAAGGTTACGACTTTCAAGTCCAACCATCGGTACTCTCCGTTCACTTCTTTACCAATCCATGGCACAAAGCACAAGATGAGCAAAATGACGCATAGTATCCATAAGTACGGCCAAACACGGTCGCGGTACCAGTGGTAATCTAAATGGCTGAGGGCTATTGCTCCACCTATGCCGATGCAGGCAAATAGCCCTTGTTTGAAGATAGCGTCTGAGGCTTCAGAGCTGCCTGATGCACCGGTGCCTGTGCTTGCCACCATCACGATACCGATAATCAGCAGCGCAATGCAGCAAAACCATATGCAAATGATGCTCAGTCGTGTGGACATGTGTAATGGGACGGCCTATTTATTTTTTGAGAAGTTTCTGTTTAGCTTTTGGCGTTGCCGGAATCATGAGGGTCTGACCTGCTTTCAGGTCAACACTGTTGCCCATGTTGTTAAGCTTTTGAATAGCCTTAATGGTTGTGCCGAAGCGTCTTTCGAGTTTACTGAGGTTATCGCCGGGTTGTACAACGTAGGGAAGGCCCTCTGCTTCTATGCGCTCGGCTTCACGCTGGGCTGCAGCTTGTTTGGCTTCGTCTGAGTCGGCCGGCAGCGGAATGCGTATTTTATTACCGGCTGACAGTCTGGCCGGGTCTTTAATTGCCGGGTTGATAGCCAAGATGGCTTCTTGAGTTACGCCGTTGCGCTGAGCGATGCTGTAGAGTGTATCGCCCGAAACAACCGTTACTGTTTTGTAGGGGGCATCGTGTGCAGGTGTTGCGGTGTCGCTTGCAGGGGTGTCCGGCTTCGGGGTATCTGCTACTACCGGGGTGGGGGTAGCTGTTTCTTCCGCATTGGCAGGTGTGTTTTGGGTAATATGCGGGGTCGGGTTAACCGTGGGGCCGGGTACCGGGGCAGGGGGCGCAACCGGGGTGGATGGCGCCGTTATTGCGCTGCCGGGGGCGGTGAGGTTTAAGGTCGCAGCAGTGGGGGGGGCTGCCAAGGCAGAGCCCTCTGTAGGCAGGGTATTGTCTACCTTGCCATGCAGGATAATGCCACCTATGATGATGAGGTGTACCAGCAAAAGCCCCACAATAATGCGGATGATGGTGGTGCTGTTACTGCGGTCTTCTACCAGCCCGATTTCGCTGGATTGCATAAAGATACGGCTGCAAAGAGCAACAAACTTGTTTTGTTTGACCTTGGTGCGGGCAAGCCCGGAGTTGCGGTATGTAGATTGCGGACGATGTTGCATAAAAGGGAGGGGGAGAAATGGATTAGAGGTTAAGGGTTTTAAGAACGGCATCGCGGAAACATTGACCTCGCTGTACGTAGCCTGTGAATTGGTCAAAGGATGAGGTGCCCGGCGAGAACAATACTACATCGCCTCGTTGTGCTTCTTTGGCTGCAGCGCCAACGGCTTGCTCTACGGTTTCTACCTTGATGGTTTTGCATACCGGGGTAAATGTGTTTTCTAATTGGTCGGCTATTTGGCCGAACACGATGCAGCAGCGGGCTTTGAGCTCGAGCATGGGGTTGATGGCTGTGTAGTCTAAGCCTTTATCTTTGCCGCCGGCTATCAAAACGATGGGGCGGGTTTGGGAGCGTACGGCAGCCTCGGTAGAATGCAGGTTGGTGCTCTTGGAGTCGTTGAGCCACAGTACACCGTCCATCTCTGCCACGGTTTCGCAACGGTGCCCGGGGGGACAGAAGGTACGGATGCCTTGTTCTATTTCGGGATCGCTCAGGCCGATAGCTCGGCATGCCAATATGGCTGCCATAGAGTTTTCGGCATTGTGGGCTTGCTCCATGGCGGTGCCACGCAGCCCCATGAGGGGGCGGCCTGCCTCCATAATGTAGTTTTGTTGGTAATACAGTTGCCCGCTGCCGATCTCTGCCGAGAACTCTTGCACGCGGGGGGTAAGCTCGGGCAGGTTTTCGCCTACGCGCACGATAGCCAGTTGGTCGGCTGTCATGTTTTCAAAGATGCGCAACTTGGCGTTGTAGTAGTCCTCTACCTTGGTGTAGCGGTCCATGTGGTCGGGGGCAAAGTTGAGCCAAATCGCTACATCGGGGCAGAATGCTTGTATGGTCTCCATTTGGAAGGAGGATACCTCAAGCACGGCAATTTCCGGCTGCTCGGGCTCCATAACAACATCGCAGAAGGGGTAGCCGTAGTTGCCACAGGCTTTGGCTGTTTTGCCGGCTTGCAGCAAAATGTGCTCCAGCAGGGCAGTGGTGGTGGTTTTTCCATTTGTGCCGGTAATGGCTATGATTTGCCCGTTGAAATAATTATAACCCAGCTCAATTTCCCCGATGATGGGTGCCCCGCTGCAGGTGAAGGCGAGTGTCCACGGTATATCGGCCTCGATACCGGGAGAGAGCACCACGAGCTCTGCTGCAAAGTTGCGGGCATCGGCCTCTGTTGCGCCCGGTACGAACTGCAAGGTGCTATCAGCGCACGCTGCATGGGGTGAGGAGTCGAAAATGCACACCTCTGATGCGCCTTTGGCTAATGCCAAGCGCGCTGCGGATACGCCGCTGCGGCCGCATCCGAGTACTGCAACTTTTTTACCGTTAAGATTCATGGTAGAACAGAGTGTAGATTAAAGAATGGGTTTGAGTGCGTCTGCCAAGAAGATACCATAACCGAGCAAAGAAAGCAAGAGCGTGATGAGCCAGAAACGCACACAAACCTGCGTTTCGCTCCACCCTTTTTTCTCATAATGGTGGTGAATAGGAGCCATCAAGAAGAATCTGCGCCCCTCGCCATATTTTTTGCGTGTGTATTTAAACCAGAACACCTGAATCATGACCGAGCAGGCCTCTGCTACAAATACACCACCGATGATAACCAGCAAAAACGGCGTGCAGCTGCATACGGCCACCGTACCCAATAACCCGCCCAAAGCCAAAGAGCCGGTATCGCCCATGAATACGCGTGCCGGGTGACTGTTGAACCACAAGAACCCCGCGCAGGCTGCTGCCACGGCCAACATAACCGGGCTGAAAACGGGCGGCAAAATCAACAAGTACGCAAGTGCCACGATAATCATACAACCACTTGCCAAACCGTCTAAACCATCTGTCAGGTTCACGGCGTTAGAGGCTCCTATAATGACCAAAAGTGCCAGAGGTATGAACAAGAAGCCGATGTCGCAATATCCGTAGAAGGGGATGTAGAGGTAAGTGAGTTTCGGCAGACTGTAATATAAGTAAAACGCGCAGCCAAGTGCGGCTACGAACTGCAGGGCAATTTTGAACTTGCCACTCACACCATCACTGCTCTTTTTGGTGATTTTGGCGTAGTCATCCAAGAAACCGAGAAACGCGGTAACGCAGGAGACCAACAAGATACAGTGAATGCGGGCATCGGTCAAATCGGCACACAGTAAAATGGTGAGCAGAATCAGGCCGATAATCATGATACCACCCATGGTGGGGGTGCCTACTTTGCTGCTGTGCTCGGGTGCCAGCACCCCTTTGCTTGCCTCGCGTATGGGTTGGCCCGCTTTCATGGCTCGCAAAATGGCGATTAATCGCGGCCCGATAAACATGGAGAGTACAAACGGCAGCACAATCGGTATGAACCAATTGATTAACATGACCGCAAACAAACTGTCTGTCTTGATGAGCTGTAGCATAACGGTTGATTATGGTTTGAGTGTGGGGAAAAGTTCGTACATGGTGCGCTCCATTCCGGCAGAGCGTGAGCCTTTGAATAATATGGCATCGCCGGGTTGTATCATTTGCCGTAATGCCACTGCGGCCTCTGCCGGGGTGTTGACCAGCAAGGCCGGTATGCGGTCTGCTGCCCCGTTACACATGGCCAGCGTTTCGGCGCATTCATCGCCTACAACGACGACGGCCGCGTAGCCTAACCCGGCGGCACACAGCCCCATCTCCTCGTGGGCGGCAATGCCGCCTTCTCCCAGCTCTCCCATCTTGCCTAATACGGCAAAACGGCGTTTGGGACCACGCAGCGAAGCAACGGTATCGAGGGCTGCTTTCATGCTTTCGGGGTTGGCGTTGTAGGTGTCGTCTATCACGGTATAACCGTCTACTTCTGTGCAAGCGAGTCTGCCGCGAGTGAGAGAAGCCATCGAGAGCCCTTCGGCAATTTGCTCGAGCGAGCAACCGGCTACCCATCCGGCAGCTGCTGCCAACAAGCTGTTGCTCACCATGTGGGCACCGGGTACGGGCAGCTCGATGCGTATGTTGCCCAAGCCGTCTATGTGCAGGTCGTAGCTGCTGCCTGTTGTGGTGCTGCGTACATTGAGTGCGCGTACGGTACTGTCGCTGCCGCCCACCGGCAAGGGGGTGGCTTGGGTAGAGGTTGCAATGGTGGCGGCAAAGTCATCTGCCGCCGGGTATATCATGTAGCCGTTTTCCGGCAAGGCGCGGGCCAAGGTACACTTCTCTTCGGCAATGGCCTCTCGGCTGCCCAAATATTCCATGTGGGCCGAGCCTATGGTGGTAATTATGCCGATATGCGGGCGTGTCATGGCACACAGCGGAGCCAGCTCGCCGGCGTGGTTCATGCCCATCTCCCAAATCGCTGCCTCGACACCTTTTTCGGCCGCAAGAATACTCAAAGGGGTACCTATGTGATTATTGAGGTTGCCTTTGGTGGCAATGGTGTCGTACTTGCGGGAGAGCACGGCCAGGCACATATCTTTTGTGCTGGTTTTGCCACTGGAGCCGGTGAGCCCTATCACAAGCAGCGGGTCCAGTATATCGCGCCACCAAGAGGCTAATTTTTGGAGGGCTACCAAGGTGTCGTCTACCTCAATAATGGTGCAATCGGGGGCGAATTTACCCACTCTGCGGCTGATGACGACTGCTGCTGCCGTTTGCGAGGCCTCTGCTGCGTAATTGTTCCCGTCGAAACGCTCGCCACTCAGCGCCAAAAAGATGCACCCGGGGGTAACGGCGCGGCTGTCGGTGGTAAGACCATTGGTAATGGCCCGTCTGCCGCAGCAGGTCATGATGCCCGCCGTGGCTTGGCTTAATTGCTCAATGGAGATGCATTTCATGGTGCGGTGCGTATTTGTGTGTTATTTTTTGCTCTCAGGCTTGCGAGAGGGTACGCTGCGTCCCTCGGGGTTGAGCTCTTCGTAATATTTTGCCACTACAGCCGCGTCTGAGAAGGTGATGGTTTCGTCTGCAAAAATTTGGTAATTTTCGTGCCCTTTGCCGGCAATGAGAATGCAGTCGCCGGGGCGTGCCAGTTTAAGGGCTGCTTGTATGGCCTCGGCGCGGTCGGTAATGCGGTGTTGCTTTTCTTTGGGGATACCCGGCATGATTTCGTCGATAATCGTTTCGGGGTTTTCACTGCGGGGGTTATCGCTGGTGACGATGCAGACATCGCTGTAACGGGCAGCGGCTTCGCCCATCAACGGGCGCTTGGTGCGGTCGCGGTCGCCACCGCAACCGAAGACGGTGAACACGCGCCCCTGGCGGCACAGTTGCTTCATGGTGCGGCATACGTTTTCTACGGCATCGGGGGTATGGGCATAGTCTACAAAGCATTGCACGTTGTTGACACTGCTTACCAGCTCCATGCGCCCCGGTACCTGCGGGGATTGAGCCAAGGCGGTGATGGCGTCGCGTATATTGACACCGGCTGCTACTGCGCCTGCAAGTGCAGCCAAGCTGTTCGATACATTGAACTCGCCGATAAGGGGGGTGCGCACCAAGTAGCTCTTATTGTTGTAGATTAGCTCGTATTGACTGCCTTTGAGGGAGACGATTTTCGGCTCGGCACGGAAGTCTGCGTCTTTGGCGAGGCCAAAGGTACGCACTTTCATGATGGGGCGCAACTCTTCTGCCAAACGGCGGCCATACTCATCATCTGCATTGATCACGGCGACCCCCTTTACTTCTTTGTTGGCTGCCATTCGGGTGAAGAGCAATTTCTTGGCCTCGTAGTACTCCTCCATGGTGCCGTGGTAGTCTAAGTGGTCTTGCGTAAGGTTGGTGAAGATGCCGACCCTGAACTCCGTACCCGTGGTGCGGTGCTGGTGTAGGGCGTGAGACGATACCTCCATCGCCACGGCTCGGCAGCCGTTTTTCACCATGTCGGCTAACATGCCTTGCAGCTCGGCACAGCCCGGCGTGGTGTTGTGAGAGGGTACACGGCGGGTACCGTCGTCGTATAAAATGGTGCCGATAAGGCCGGCCTTGTGCCATACCGAGCGGAAAATGGCATTTGTCAGGTAACTGATGGTTGTTTTGCCATTGGTGCCGGTAACCCCCAGTGTTACCAAATCTCGGCAGGGGAAACCGTGCCAGGCACTCATCAACAGGCCGTCTGCTGCGTGGCTGTCGGCTACCTGTACCCAGCATACACCGGCTTTTTCTGCCTGCTCTGTGCAGGCGGTTTCGGCTACTATGGCAACGGCCCCGGCTTCTATGGCCCCGCTTATGGCAGTGTGCCCGTCAAAACGTGTACCCTTAACTGCTATGTAACAGCTGCCGGGGATAACTCGGCGACTGTCATCGGTGAGTAACGTCAGCGGCTTTTTGAGTGAACCTGTGATGGTTGCCCCGCTGAGTATGCTGAAAATCTTTTTGCTCTGTTTCATGGTATGCGTTTAATGAAGTTATGCTTTTGATTTTGCTGCTTCTTCGGCCGCAGCTGCTTTTTTGCGAAGGTACTTTTCGTATTCCTTCGGATTACTCGGCGGAATGTTTTCCAGCTCGATGAGGCGCTCTGCTACGCGCTTGAAGATGGGGGCTGCCGCAGTGCCACCGCCACCGGCTACGCCGTCCACCACGGTGAATATTACATATACTTTTTTGCGTTGCTCTTTAGGCTTGGCCATTTCGGCCTCCCAGTTAAGGTTTTCGTCTAAGGGGAAGATGCCGGCAAATGAAGCTACGTGGTATTTGCTGACGTATTGGCCATTAACCACTTTTTCTGCGGTACCCGTTTTGCCGCCTATTTTGAAACCGGGTATGGCCGCAGTCTTGCCGGTGCCGGGGCCTTTTCCGGTAAGCGGGCCCAAATCCGTAACGCTTAAAAGGGCTGTGAGTACATCGCGGCCCGTGCTGCGTTTCATTACTCGTTCGCAATCACCGGGGCGGGGCTCGCATGTGTCAAATACCTCGCCGGCGGGGGTAAGCATACAATCTACCAAGCGCGGTTTCACGCGCACGCCGCCGTTGGCTATGGCTGCGTATACCTGTGCTACGTGCATGGGTGATATGTTGATGGCGTAGCCGTACGCCATACTTGCCATTTCTCGTTGAGAGCATTCCTCAAGATCTTTGTGCCGAACAGAGCCTTTGTGTACTGCCGGTAAGTCTATGTTGACCGGGGATAAGATGCCGAGCCTACCCAAATAATCTTTATATTCCGACCATTTGCAGCGCAGTAAGATATTGACGGTGGCAGGGTTGCTTGAGTATTTCATGGCCTCCCAGGCTCTCATGCCACCGCCGAGACGAGAGCTGCGACGACCGTCAGAAATAAGTCTGTTACCTATCGAGAATGGAGCACTCTTGACTTTATCTGTCAGCGAGATTTTTCCGAGATCGAGGGCTGTCAACAGCGAGATAGGTTTGAATGTAGACCCCGGCTCATAGCTTGTTTGGCAGGCATAGTTCGGCTCGCCGTTATTTTTTTTGCCATCGCGGTCCGTATAGGTATTGTACTTGTATATACCCGTGGGGGTAATAACCTCGCGTGTGTTAAGATTGTATGACGGGCGGTTCACAATGGCCAGTACATCGCCCGATATGGCTTCCATCACAATCATACACCCAACCGGGCAATTAAGTTCTTTGAGCCCGCGGTCGAGCTCTTCTTCGCAGATAGCCTGAATCCTCATATCTACGGTGAGCTTCAGGTTAAGGCCATGGTGTGGCTCTTGGTAGCGGTCGTCTGCGTGGGGCACCACTTGCCCTCGAACATCGGTGCGGTATTCACGGCGCCCGGGGTAACCGGCCAAGTGTGCGTTGTAGGTATACTCTACCCCGCTTACACCCGCCCCGGTGTCGCCCTTTACGGTGCCGATGACGTGCGACAACATATGCGGCACCAAGTAGCTGCGTTTTACGCCTACTTGAATCTCGATGCCCTTAATACGAGTTGCATTGACTGCCTCTCTGAGTTGTTCTGCAGCATCGGGGCGCATATCTTTGATGAGGTAAATCATCCACGTGAGTTTAACAGGGGATTGCTCGCCTTTTGCCTTGGCTTCTCTAATGGCTTGCTCTTTATCATATTGACCGATGGCCTGCATAATTTCTTCCTCGGTCAACACCTTGCCGCTGATGGAGCAAGAGGCATACCTGGCCAGCAATTCGGCAACCAAGCGGTCGTGTGCCCGGTAGTATTGCTCGCATATGGCCTCATCGTACTTCAAAAGCAATTTGGCTGCTTTCTCATCATGCAAACTCGCACGGTGAATTTCTGCGCGCTCTTCTGCCGTGTATTTTACCTTGGCGTTGTCAAGCAGCTCCGAGCGCTTCTTTTCAAGCATTTTTTCACGCTCTTCGGGGTCGGTCGTTTTTTTCCATTCTTCAGAGTGAATCAGCTGATTATAGGCCAAGCCGTATGTTACTTGGTCAATATCTCGCATGGCATGGCGGTCTATCCGCACCTCGGCCATTGGCTCGTTATGGGTGAGTACTTGTCCGTGGCGGTCCATGATAATACCGCGCTGTGCCGGTATTATCTCGGTTTTAATTCTGTTTTTCTCGGGTGAGGTGCCTATGCCGGTGTCTGCATTTAGCTGAATATTGATGAGCTCTTGAGCAACCAAGGCAGACACCAGCAGCATAACGATGCTGAGTATGAGGCATCTGCCGGCAAATGGAAGTTTGGTTCTCATGGGCTTGGTCGCATTTTCTGCTTAACGAGATGCGGTGGCTGTGCCGGTCTCGCTGTGGCGCATGGTTCTCAATTCTTGCAGTTGGCTGCTTTCGATGGGGCGCATATCGGAGCCGATGCTTTCGAGGCGTGTAAGCATGTTCCAGCGCCCGGTCATGGTGTTGATTTTGGCGCGGTGCTGGTTGATTCTCATATTGCAGGCGGCTATTTCGCGGTTTACTTTCTCAATCTCTTGGCGTACGGCATGTTCTTCGATTTTCAACATGGCATAGGTAACACCGCCGGTTGTGGCAACAAGTGCAAACCCGATCATCCAAAACAGTATGCGTATGCTGATTCGGTTTGCGAAGCGATAGGAGGTTTCGGTTTCAGAAGACATGGTGAAAGTGTATCAGAGTTTTTCAATGACTCGCAATTTGGCACTGCGAGAACGTGGGTTGGCGGTTAATTCCTCTTCGGAGGGGGTAAGGGGTTTGCGGTATACCAAGCGCGCGGCGTAGTCCGGGTTGGGGCGAGGGGCCGGCCACTCCGGGCGGTCGAGCTCGGGCTTGGTTACTAAGTCGAAGTAGCGCTTAACGGCGCGGTCTTCGAGGCTGTGGAAAGTGATAACGGCAAAACGCCCGCCGCTCTTCAGCAGGCTCAGGCCGCTGCGCAACAGGGCATCCAGCGCCCCCAGCTCATCATTTACGGCTATGCGCAGGGCTTGGAAACTGCGTGTAGCCGGGTGCTGCTTGCCCTTGCGCGGCAGCACGCCGGCAATAAGGTCGGCCAGTTGTGTCGTGGTGGTGATGGGGGCTTTCGCACGTTCTTGCACAATTCGGCGGGCAATGGTGCGAGAGGCACGCTCCTCTCCGTACTGCCATAAAATGTCGGCTATTTCGCTCTCGGCTGCGGTGTTGACAATGTCTGCCGCACTGCGCAGGGCAGCGGGGTTCATTCTCATGTCGAGCGGCCCTTCGTTCATGAAGGAGAATCCGCGCTCAGCGTTGTCGACCTGGGGGGAGGATATGCCGATGTCGGCCAATAAACCATCTGCTTGTTCTACCCCTTGTTGGCGCAGTAAGTCGGTAGCGTTGCGGAAATTGCCGGCAACAATATGCAACCTATCGCCGAAGCTTGCCAAGCGGCTGCGGGCGGCGGCTCTGGCGGCGGGGTCTTGGTCTATACCCCATACCTCGGCGCCGGCTTGCAGCATGCGCTCGGTGTGGCCTCCACCGCCCAAGGTGGCGTCTATCAACACCTTGCCTTCTGCCGGTTGCAGGGCTGCTACAGCCTCTGCTGCCAACACGGTAACGTGGTGGAAAGGGAGGGCTGCTGCGTTTTCTTCGGCAGCTGTCTCCATGGCCTCCTCGGGGTTGCCGATGCTGCGCTGCCACTCTGTTGCCTCTGCCGGGGTGAGGGCTTGCACCACGGGGGCTTTGCACCAGGTCATACCCTCGGTGGCACGTTGCCAGCGGGCTACCATGGCGTCTACTCCTTCACCGTTGTTGAGCTCTACCAATACCTCTGCCCATGCATTGCCCAAGCGGTAGGCCAAGGTGCCGGTCTCTTCGCGCAGACGTGCGACGAGCGCCTCTGCGCGCGCGACAGAAAGGCCCGCGCGGGGGGCTTGCATGAGCGGTGTTTCGATGCAGGTGCGGGTCAGTTCTTGCAGCTCGGCTGCAAGTTTGCTCAAGGTGCCACGTGCACCTTTGATGCCGGCATCGCGCATACGCGCGAGCACGTCGGCGCGCCGGGCGGCCCAAGTGCTCAACTGCTCCTCGCTCAGGGCACATGCCTCCCACAGCAGCACCCGGTAACAGGTGCCTTCCGGTGTGCGTGGCATCACGCCACTCGCTGTTTGGTCGGTACTCATGTGAGCATATGGAAGAGTTTGTCGAGCTCGAGCTTGTTGAGGGCATCGGGCGTGTTGGTGGCCTCAAAGTCTTCGGGCGCCCATATCTCGAAATGTGCCCCTCTGCCTACAATCGTGGCTTGCTCTTTTAATCCTATTCTGTCTCGCTGGGCCTTGGGTATCAAAAGTTTTCCTTGGCTGCTTACCTCTGCCTCGAAACTGCACCCCGTAATTCTGCCTACATAGGTATCAATATCGCCGGGGGCGGCTCCGCGTGCCTGTGCTTGTTCTCTTATGTAGGCTATTTTCTCCGCAAATGCCTCTCGGGTATAGCATTTCATGATGCGGTATTTCTCTTCGCTACAGGCGGCTATCATCACCAGTGTTTGCCCTTGGGCTGCACGCCAGCCGGCCGGAATCGCCACACGGCTCTTCGGATCCAGCTTATGCGTCACGTTGCCCGTGAACATCACTGTAGATGCATTATTCATATATTTGTGTACACTTACCCGTACGCATAGTACACTCCAATACACCTCAAATGTCAATCCTTTTCTTTAGAAAATGCGAAAAAAATGCGTCTTAGAGCAATTTTTGGGGGAGCAGAGGGCGAATTTGTATCGCGGTGCTCTGCGATAGGGTAGTTGGTGTATTAAAGTGTTCTTGCATCACAAACGTACCGAACTGCGGCTATGCCGGGAGGCACAGGTAAAGCATGCCACCACCCAGGGCAAGCGCTGTTATAAGTGCCCAAAAGGTGACTTTTTCCTCGGGTATATGCCAGTAGTGGCGTTTGATGATAAGACCGTTAATAACTTGCCAGATAATGAGCAACCCGAACATGAACCCGCCCATTATCTCGATGCAGTTGTGAAGATAAGCACCCCACATGAGCAGCGCAATACCCACGGCCGCGGCAACACAGGCTTGGTTATAGGGAAACTTGCTGTCTTCGGGCGGTTTTTTCACCTGGTGCGAGAGTAAGACTACAGGTTAATGGCGAGAGCGCAGCTTGTGCAGCCTTTGCTCCATCTTGGGGCGTAGGTGGTGTTCAATCCACGCATAGGCGGCTTCCAGACCATCGGATTTGAAGATGCGTCCTATTTGCGCTTCTACTCCCGTTGCGTTGCCGGTAAGGCGCAAAAAGTCGTTGCTGGTAAATTCAATAAAAAGCTTGCCGTCGATTTGCCCGCGAAACGAGAGTATCCACTCTCGCACATAAAGCGCCAATATGGCATCGCCTACCCATGCCTGGGCGCGAGTCTTGGGGTCGAGATCCGGTGGTAAAGTGCTCATGTTGCGTGGGTGGGGGCAGTAGCTCGGGGGGTGGCTGTAGGGGCGGTTTCGGCATTCTCCGGTTTGGGGGCCAATTCTTCCATACGGCGGCGTATTTCGGCTTCTGAGTCGGGGTCCCAGTAGCCGGAGTCCAGCTCAATAGCAATGGTGCTGTAGGGTAATTGTGTTTTGGTTTTGATGTACAGGATGCGGTATTTTTGCGAGGCGTCTGCCAGCTGCATCGAGATGATTCGCTCGTCGAGTCTATAGCAGAAACGCCCCGACAGCAGGGCCTCAATCTCTCGATTATACTCGGTAATACCGGGGGCCAAGCTCTCTGTCAATGCGTTCATCTCATTGCATACCCATATGCGAGGGGTGAGTGCGGCTTGCAGCTCCAGCAAATCCAACACTTCTCGAAACGTATCTGCAGAGCCCGATGGTACAGCCATGGTGTAGGCCCCGGCCCCTGCCGGTATGGGGTAGGTGGGGTCTGCTATGACAACCCAGTTGCGTGCCCCAAGTTGCAGGAGCTGTGGTGCAATCGCTGCGCGTGTCTGGTCTATCATCTCAATGCGGGTCGGCCCGTGGTTCTGTTGGCAAGATGCCAACAAGGCGGCTGCTGTAATAGCAGCCGCCTTCATTGAGTGTCTGATTGTTAAACGTGACACAGCGGTTTTTTGATGAAATGGTATCAGCGAGTGGCGCGCGGCTCGCGCTCGCCTGCGGTGCCCGTGCCCGGGCGTGTCGCGAAGGGCCCGCCACAGGTGGGGGCCTTCTCGGTAAAGGCTACGCCGGGTACTTCCGTCGGCTTGCCTTCCACCGGAAAATCCTTGCGCAGCGGGTGGTACGGGTAACCCTCCCACATCATGATGCGCCGTAAATCCGGGTGCCCTACAAACTCAATGCCCATCAAGTCGTATTGCTCGCGCTCCAGCCAGTTGGCCGAGCTCCAAACAGGTACCAATGACGGCACTGCGCACTCGGCCTCGCTGATAAGGCAGCGTACCAAGAGGTTGGCACCTGTCTCTGCTTGCGTGATGGTATAATTGGTTTCAAAACGTGGCTCTTGCCCTAAATTGTCGACGGAGGATACGCATACCAGCATGTCGAACCCGCAGGCATCGCGTGCGTATGTCATGGCTCCCAATAAGTCCTCGGGGGCGATGGTGAGGGTGATGTCGCCGCGAAACTCTTTGCGGCCTATTTGCGGATAGCGGGCGCAGATGCGGTCTGCTGCTTCCATTTGAAGTTTGGTGAGATCTGCCATGTTACTGTCTCGTGGTAATGTTGAAAATCTGTGTAAGTGCCCGATTAGTCCATAATAGACATCTTAGTCTTAATGGTATCGGCGTTCTGGGCCTCACGCGGCTCGTGTGTCTTGAAGAAGCCCTTGAGCGGGTGCCCGGTCTTCATAATCTTCTCTTTCAAGGTAATCAAGCCCTGCAATAAAGCCTCGGGGCGTGGGGGGCAGCCGGAGATGTAAACATCTACCGGTACAATCTTGTCTACACCTTGCAGTACGGAGTAAGAGCGGAACATGCCACCGCTGCAGGCACAGGCACCGCAGGCAATGCACCACTTGGGCTCGGGCATCTGGTCCCATATGCGGCGTACCAACATGGCCATCTTGTACGTAATGGTACCGCATATGAACATGAAGTCGGCTTGGTGCGGCGTGTAACGGTTTACCTCTGAGCCGAAACGCGAAATGTCATATCGAGAGCAGGCCGTTGCCATGTATTCGATGGCGCAGCATGATGTGCCCATGGGCATGGGCCAAAGGGATGATTGTTGAATCCAGTTAATGGCAGCCTCGGCCGTTGTGTAGAGAAAGCCACCATCTGCGTCCGGGTCGCACATGTAATTCTGCTCAATTTCTTGAAGATTGTCACTTGCCATAACGTACAAAGCAGGGGGTGTAGAGTGCCCCGCGAGCAATAGCATACTCTCTTTCTGCCCAAAATCAAGCCAAAATTCTCATTGCTATGCAAAATTGATAACGAATGCGCCTCTCGTCTCTTGTCTTACAAAAAAACTTGCGTCAAATTAACTGCTGTTTCAAGAACAATTTGCTTGACATGTTGTTACCGGTTGTGTAGACTCGACCGCATGGAAACACGCGCGCGCTATTGGAGAGCCACATTGTTGGCAATTTCCGCAACTATTTGTTCGCCTTTGTATGCCCAGCAAGATGCAGAGTCCGACCCGTTCATGCAAGCCATGATTCAGGACCAGAAGAAAGCCAATGAGAAGGCTGCGGCCGAGCAGGCTTTCAAGGGCAGTGAGGTAGAAGACGATACCCAGGCTAAACAACCCCAAGCTTATTTGACCCGCCCCGGCGCAGATGTAGAATCTGCCTCGGTAGATGAGTTGGACAGCGAGCTGAGAGGTACTACCGGTATCTTCTCCGAAGAGGCCTCGTACAACGGGCAGCGTGTGGCAGCGGTAGACGTGCGCTACATATCAGGCCAAGGCACCGTACCCAAGAGCCGTTTGTTGGACGTGATTCAGACCCGCCCCGGCAACAAGTACTCTGACGAGACCGTAAATGATGACCTTGCCCGATTGATTGAGCGAGGCTTGGTAGACGGTGATGCCCGCGTGGCCGTCGAGCGTACCGGCAGTGGCTTGCGCGTTGTGTTCGAGGTGCGCCCCGCCGGGGTGATGGCCGGTGTAGGTTTCACCGGCAATACCCGCTTTACGGCAGAAGAGTTGCGCGAGCAGTTGATTGATATCTCCGGCCAGACTCAGGGAGCTCTCGATATCCGCTCCGGTATGGCATTCAACGACCGCAGCTTGGCATCTGCCCGCGATAAGATTATTGAGATGTACAACGAAGCCGGCTACCCCGATGCCACCGTAACTTGGCGTTATGTCAACACCTCTCGTGCCGGGTACCGCGATGTGTATTTCGATATTACCGAGGGGCGCCAAGTAACCATGGACCACATTCTCTTCGAGGGTAACACCGCTTTCGATGACGTGCGCCTGCGCCAAGTGATGCAAACTAAAGAGCGCGGTATCTTTACTTGGTTCACCAAGTCGGGCCGTATCGACCGCGAGGTCGTGCAAGACGACCTGCAAGCCGTTTTGCGTTTGTACCGCAACTACGGTTACCTGCGCGCCAAAATTACCAAGGTAGAATATGCCGATAACGGCAAAAAGACCGGTCCGCAGCGTCTCTCCATGCGCGTGTACATTGATGAGGGACCCCGCTACCGTGTGCGCAACGTTACGTTCAAAGGTATTTCCGTATACACCCCCGAGCAATTGCACCCCGGCTTGAGCATGCTCGATGGCGATATCTACTCCCTCCAGAAAGTATCCGACGACTCTCGCATGATTCGTGACTACTACGGTGCCAAGGGCTATGCAGATGCCATGGTGCGCCCGGATATTGATGAGGTAGGTGTAGATGCCAATGGTGTGCACCTGATTGATATTTGCTACGAGGTGACCGAGGGTGGGCACTACAATGTGGGCCGTATCAACGTAGCCGGCAATACTAAGACCAAGCAGCACGTTATCTTGCGCGAAATGCCCCTTAAGCCCGGTCAACCCCTCAATGCCGTAGACCTCGAAACCGCCAAGAAACGCCTCGAAAACCTGGGCTACTTTGCCCCGGGTAGTGTGCAGGTGTCTCAGGCTGCCTCGGCTACCCCCGGCTATCGCGACATCAACGTTAATGTCAGAGAGCAAGAGACCGGTAGTGTCAGCGTCGGTTTCGCCTTCTCCTCAATCGAAAGCATATACGCCTACGCCTCGGTCACGCAGCGTAACTTCGATATCATGGGCTTCACCAACGGCACCTTCGTGGGCGGTGGTCAGCGCCTCACCATCTCCGGTAGATTGGGTACCGATACGCAGAGTGCCGTCATCAGCTTCTTGGAGCCTTGGTTCCTCAACCGTAAGTTAGCTCTTGGTGTAGATTTGTACTACTCCGACAACTCCTACATGAGCGATTACTACACGCAGCAAAACTACGGGTTCTCCGTATCCCTGCGTAAAGCTCTTGATGATAAGCAAAACCTCAAGCTTACCTACACCCTTGAGCAATACTCGCTCGACCCCGAAAACAACGCCCCCGTATTCTTCCGCGATAATTGCGGCGATTTCACCCGCAGCAACATCCGCTTGGCATACGAGTACGACACTCGCGATGCTATGATTACCCCGCGTAAAGGTGGGCACTTCGAGGCCTTCGGTTCATGGTCCGGCCCCGGCAGCACGGTAGAAACCTACAGCGTCGGTATTGCAGGCTCTTATTACTACAACTCCGTGTGGGACTCCATTTGGAGCGTAAACTTCGGGGTAGAAACCATCGATACCGTCAACAGCGACGAGGCGGTACCCCTGTTTGAAAAGTGCTTCTTGGGTGGCCCCAACAACCTGCGTGGTTTCCGCTATCACGATGTAGGCTTGGTTGACTCCTCCATTGCCGGCGATGAGTCCATGGGTGGTAATACATCTGCCTTTGTGCAGTTTGAGCTCTCCTTGCCCGTGGTAGATTCCATGCGCTTCGCCACCTTTGTGGATGTCGGTTTTGTCAACGGCGACAGCTTCGACTTCGACACCGGCCACATCTCTGCCGACTACGGTATCGGCCTGCGCCTCAATCTCCCCATGGGCCCCGTTGCCGTAGACTACGCTATCCCCTTCAAAACGGGTAATGCTGTAGACCGCAACGGCCAGTTCCAATTCTACATCGACTACAAATACTAATTCTCCCTCGTAGTCAGGGTTATTTTCGCCCCACGCAGCATTCCTCGCTGCGTGGGGCTTTTTCTTGAGGGCTGCGGGGAAGAATAAATAAAAAGCCCCGCTTTATGGGCGGGGCAAGAGCTCGAGAGGTTATGCCTTACTTCTTTTCTTTGGCAGCCTCTTGCAGCTCGCGGAGCAATTGGTCCGCCTGTTCTTGTTGTGTATCGGCCAGATTGCGGGTTTCTTGCAAATCATCCGTCACATGGTACAAATGTTTCTTTTTGCCCCCGGTGTAGGCTTTGTACGGCCCTTTGCGAATCGCTAAGGTGCGACCACTGTCGGCCTCAATAATGTAGGGGGCGCCTACGGTGTCTTGCCCCAACAGCGAGGGGAGCATGTTGCGGCTGTCGGGCAGGGCTCCTTGCGGTATATCTGCACCGGCCAGCTCGCAGAGTGTTCGGGCAAGGTCTACCTGGCTCATGAGGGCAGGGCTTACCTCGCCCGCAGGGGTGTGGCCGGGCCAGCATACAATGAACGGTACGCGGGTGCTGCCCTCCATAATGCCGTATTTGCCGCCACTGAGCTTGCCGTCCCTCCATCTGCCCGCATTCATGGGGTACACGGGGTTGTGCCCTTTGCAGTCGCGTATGGAGCCGTCGAAATAACCATCATTGATGACGGGGCCGTTGTCGCTGGAGAAAATAAACAGGCAGTCTTGGTAGCCGTTTTCATTCAGTGCGGCGCGTACTCGGCCCAAGCAATCATCCATCTGCACGGTTACATCGCCGCGTATGCCCATTTGGCTCTTGCCCTTGAAACGGTGGTGCGGGTCGCGCGGTACATGAATATCGTTGGTGGCAAAATACAAGAAAATGGGTTTTCCCATTCGGGCGCTTTCTTTAATGAACTTGATAGCCTCCTCCGTCAGGCGGTCTGCCATGTCTTGGTCGGTCCACAGCGCAGCTTTACCCCCCGTCATGTAGCCGATGCGGGGTATGCCATCTATCACGGCGCAATTGTGCTGCGGGCCGTTGCTGTGTGCCCAGGGCTTGAGCAGCTGTGGGTGGGTGCTGCCCAGCGGCTCCCCCTCAAACGGCTTTTTATAGCTTACCCTGATGGGGTCGGCGGGGTCCAAATTAACTACCTTGCCGTTCTCAATGTATACACAGGGTACGCGGTCTCCCGTGGCGGCTAATATGAAAGAGTGGTCAAAGCCCACCTCATTGGGCCCGGGGGAGATGGGGCGGTTCCAGTCCGTGGGGCCCGTGCCGCGGCCCAGCCCCAAGTGCCATTTGCCGATAACTGCCGTGCGGTAGCCTGCCTGCCGCATCAGCGAGGGCAGGGAGGCTTGCTCCTCTGCCGTGGGTAATATCAACTTGGCATCCCCCGGCAATATTTGCATGCCCTTTTTGCGCCACGCGTATTCCCCCATCAACAGGGAGTAGCGGGACGGCGTGCAAACAGAGTTGGTGCTGTGCGCATCCGTAAACAACAACCCTTCATCCGCCAGTTTATCCAAATGCGGGCAGGGTACTTTATCGCACCCGTAGGTCGAGGTGTCATTGTACCCCAAATCATCTGTATAAAAGATAACAACGGCGCGCGGCTTCTCCGCTGCCATCAACGGCAGCGCCAACATAACGGTGGCTAACAATTTTCTTAATAGCATGGCTAAGTAATCTCCTCTTCCTCCATTCTACCATGTTATCCGCCGTTGTCACGATTAAAAAATCCCCTCACTCTTCAAGAGAAGAATGAGGGGAGGAATGAAAGCGCTTTATTGCGCTGCGTATCAGCGGAAGCTAAGGCCGTTTACGCCCTTAGCGAGGGCATCGAGCACGGTCTTGTGCGCGGCGTCTACCTCTGCGGCGGTGAGGGTCTTCTTGGCGTCGCGGTACAAGAATGTGTAGGTCATGGCCTTGCGGTCTGCAGCGAGTTTATCGCCGGAGGGGTCGCAGAACACATCCTTGAGGCGGCAAGAGACGAGCAGCTTCTGCTTGGCAGCCTCCACAGCCTTGGTAATGTCGGCATGGCGCGTGGCGGCGGGAACCTCCAGAGAGGCATCGCGAGAAGAACCGGGGAACTGGGGCAGGTCTGCCGCCTTGAAGGGGGCCGTGGCTACTTGTTGCAGCTTGCGCAGGTCGAGCTCTGCGTAGTAGGTCTCCATGGGCAGGCCGAGGGCGCGGCACTTGGCGAGCGATAAGCGTGCAAAGAAGCCACAAGCCTGGTTGTTGATGGCGATATCTGCCGCTACGGCAGCATTCTCCCGCGGTTTCTTAACCGGGGTGAGGGTAATAGTGGCCTTGGGTACCAAAATGTCGAGCACGGCACGAATGTGCTCGAATCCGGCCGTGGCGGGCTTGGTATCTGCCCAGCTGGCAGGGCCGAGCTTGCCGGCCATGAAGATGCCCAGCACCTCTGTCTCGATATCCTTGCCCTTGCCTCCACCGGTGTTGCGGAACACGCGGCCGCACTCAAAGAAGCGCAGCACCTCTTGCCCCTGGTTGATGTTGCGGGCTGCCACGGAGATGAGGCCGGGGGCCAGCGAGGGGCGCAGGGTGGAGTGATCTTCTGAGATGGGGAGGGATACGCGGATGATGTCGCCGTCCATCAACGGCTTGATGGGCAGTGCGTTGTTGACATCGGCAATGGTGGGGTCAATGCTCTCTGCGGCAATGAGCTTAAAGGTTTGCGCCTCCCAGAACCCGGCACCTGCCAACTTGCGGCTCAGGTTCATGCGGTAGTCGCCGGCGCGGTCGTGGGCGCTTTCCTCCACATAAATGGAGGTGTTGGTGGCGGGTATGTTGTCTATGCCGTATACGCGCACAATTTCCTCCAACAGGTCGCAGCTGCGCTTGAGGTCCAGGCGCCAGGGCGGGCAATCCCACGTGCCGCGACCATCAATGTTCTTGAGCCCCAAGTTTTTGAGAATGCGGATAGCCTCCGTATGGGGGATGGAGCCGTTGGTCATCACATCCAGCTCTTTCCAGTCGAGCCGCACTTGGTCTAGCGCATAGTAAATCTTGGCCTCGCTGCCTTGCTCTACCACGGTGGCGTTGGGGGCATTGTCCTCCGGTACCAGACAGGGGGCTTGGCCGCCTATCAGCACGGGCTCTGCCGTGCCTCCGCAGCACTCCAGTATCAGCTCTGTGGCACGGGCGGCGGCTCGCAGCACATTCCACGGCGAGGTGCCGCGCTCGAAACGGTAGGAGGAGTCGGAGCCCAGCCCCAAGCGGCGGCTGGTGAAGCGTATATTGCTGCGGGCAAACCAAGCGCTCTCCAGTACAATGTCGGTGGTGGCCTCGGTCACGCCGCTGTCCAGCCCGCCCATCACGCCGCCCAATGCCAGGGCTGCGCCCGATGCGTCGGAGATAACGACGTCGTCCGTATTAAGGGTGTAGGTTTCGTTCATCAGGCTCACAAACTGCTCGCCCTCTGCGGCGCGGCGAATGTTGAGGCCGCCGGTGAGCTTGGCTGCATCGAAAGCGTGCAGGGGGTGTCCCAACTCAAAGAGGCAGTAGTTGGTGATATCTACCACGTTGTTGATGGGGCGCAGGCCGATGGATACCAAGCGGTCTGCCAACCACTGCGGGGAGGGGCCAATCTTCACCCCGCTGATGCGGGTGGCGGTGTAAAGCGGGCAAATCTCGGGGGCAGAGAGGGTGATGTAGTCGCCGGCGGACTTGGTTTCGATGGCGCCCATGGCGGCAGAGGCGGGGTCTGCTTTGAGGGCGCGACCGGTAATACCTGCCAGCTCGCGGGCCATACCCCAGTGGCTCAGCAGGTCCGGGCGGTTCGGGGTAATTTCGAGCTCAAAAATGGTATCTGTCTCAACAAAGTTGCACACGGGGGTGCCCACCACGTAGTCCTGCGGCAAAATCCACAGGCCGTGTTCTTTGTCGGGCAGCCCCAGCTCGGAGGCGGAGCAGAGCATGCCACGGCTCTCAATGCCGCGCAGTTTGCCGTCCTTAATCTCCCAACCACCGGGCAATACAGAGCCCGGCAGAGCGCAGGGCACTTTATCGCCCACCTTGTAGTTGCTGGCACCGCAAACAATTTGGCGCAGGGTGCCCTCGCCGGCATCTACCATGCATACGTTGAGGTGGTCGCTGCTCTCTACGGGCGTTTTCTCCATAACCTGAGCCACCACCACTTTATCGGTGGTTACGCCGCGCTCCTGTATGCCCTCTACTTCAATACCGGCAAAGGTGAGCATGTCGGCCATCTCTTGTGTGCCGAGCCCCTCCAGGTCTATATAGCTTGAAAGCCAATTGAGTGATACGTTCATTGTCTGTGAAAATCTATGGGTTAATTATTGGAACTGGGCAAGGAAACGCACGTCGTTCTCGATAAGCAGGCGGATATCGCGGATGCCCCAGCGAATCATGGCCAAACGCTCCAGCCCTATGCCGAAGGCAAAGCCCGTGCAACCGCTGTACAGGTCCTTACCCGTCTCTTTGTCAATGTTCTCAAATACGGCGGGGTTTACCATGCCGCAACCGGCAATCTCAATCCAGCGCGGGGCTTGCCCGGCGGCTTGCAGCAGTACGTCAATCTCAAAGCTCGGCTCGGTGAAGGGGAAGAAATGCGGGCGGAATCGCACGGCTGTTTCGCTGCCGAACAGCGCTTTCAGGAAGTACTCCAGCGTGCCCTTCAGGTCGCCCACGCTCACGTTCTTGTCCACATACAAGCCCTCAATTTGGTTGAAGGCGGACAGGTGAGTGGCATCGATGGCATCTCGGCGGAAGGCGCTGCCGGGGCAAATGATGCGTACGGGCGGTGCCTGTTTCTCCATAGTGCGGGCCTGCACGGTGCTGGTTTGCGTGCGCAGCAGCTTGCCGCTGTCAAAGTAGAAGGTGTCTTTCTCGTTGCGGGCGGGGTGGTCGTCCGGCGTGTTCAGGGCATCGAAGCAGTGCCACTCGTCCTCAATCTCGGGGCCGTCGGAAAGCGTAAAGCCCATGCGGCGCAAGATGCGCACGGCCTCATCCCTCACAATGGAGATGGGGTGCAACCCGCCTGCCGGCAGGGTGGCGCCGGGCATGGTAAAGTCTACCCCGGCTACGGCTGCGGCATCAAGCTCTGCCTGCAAAGCAGCCTTGCGGTCCTCCATAGCGGCGGTGATGATGGCGCGGGCCTCGTTAAGCATGGCGCCCACAGCGGGTTTTTCCTCCTTGGGCACATCGCGCATTCCCTGTTGCACTTGGGTTAAGCTCCCCTTTTTGCCTAAGATACCCACGCGGGCATCCTCCAGCCCCTTCATGTCTGCAATTGCAGCAATCTGAGCCAAAGCGGCACTCTGTACACTTGCTATCCGGTCTTTCATAACTGTATGCGCCTCACTATACGCGCATACACGCGGAAGTCAAGCTCATTCCATGGCATGATGCCGCCATCGCTATCAAGCACCGTTATTTAGAATATATCCCATTCCTGCTTGCCGCATATCTGAATTGCCAATAACCTCATGTTACAACGCGTCCGATATGTACGCATTACAGGCCACGGGGCAAGCGTCGATACGGGGTTACATGGTGTCGTCGGCATCGTACGCGCTCTCATTGGGCCCGTATTGGGGCAATGGTGCGCGGAACCGTTGTTGAATGTCGGCAGGCAATTCTTGCAGGCAAGCTTCTACCTCGGCGGCGAATTCGGGGTCTTGCTCGGCGCGGCTCAAGATGCTCCACTTAGCGGCCATCGCAACGATGTCGGCATCGCCGGCGGCAGGTGGTATGGGGGTGCGCCCGCTCGGCGGAATATCCCAGTACTCGTACGCATTGGTCTGCGGGGGAGTACTGCGGGCGGCACAGCGAATGAAAGAGGCCAACACTTCGCGGTCATGGCCGGCATCGTACACTCCCCAAGCGATGTCGAGTACATTGGCTTCATCCACCCCGTTGTAGAGGGTTTCGAGCTTGGTGAAATCGGGTGCTTTTTTGTTGGTCAGCCCGGCTGCAGCGAGGGGGTCGTATGAGTGCAGCAAATTCAGTTCTGCGCGCGACTCTTCTGTGTCTGCCAGCCAAAGAGCCAGGGCTATCATACGCCTGCCGAGGGGCCCGTGCATACCTGTTTGAGAGAGCAGCAGGGATTGATGCTGTGGGTATGCCTTGAGAAAGGCGGATATGTATCCGGCGCGCCATGTCATGTTGTACGGCGTGGGATTTTGACCGATAACTTTTGCCAGATTTTGCAGGTGCTCGGGTGCAGCAGAGGGGGCTTGGGGGGCTGCTGCAAAAAGCGGCAGACTCAGCAAGGCAGATATGGTAAGGAGTCGCTTAAACATGTTGTCGTTTGAAAATGGATTTGGGTGTAGAATCAGAAGATACTGCGATTCCGGATGATGGTGTGCATGCGGGGCGCGTTATTCGGGTCGGCATACCTGGCATCTTCACGTTGTTTTTGCGCCTCTTTGGCGAGGTCGAAGGGTGTTTTGCCGTTATTATCTTTGGCGTTGGGGTCGGCGCCTTCTTTGATGAGAGCCGAGTACAGGGAGATGTGCTCATCCTCCGCTGCGTAGTGTAGGGCAGTGCGTCCGTTATTATCTCTCGCGTGAATATCGGCCCCGTGTTGTAACAAAAGCTGCATCACTTCGGGGTCGCTTGTTTGCATCATGGGGGTGATTCCATCTGCGGTAACGGCATTCGGGTCGAAGCCTTGCTCCAGCAAATAGGTGGCTACTTTGACACGGTCTGATGCCGCAGCACAGTGCA
Organism: Akkermansiaceae bacterium; assembly: GCA_015062055.1. Classification (GTDB taxonomy): domain Bacteria; phylum Verrucomicrobiota; class Verrucomicrobiia; order Verrucomicrobiales; family Akkermansiaceae; genus Akkermansia. Next base: position 13,998 of record SUVK01000019.1, on the reverse strand, counting down.
AGGCAGTGACTTTTTTCTGATTGATATGGTGCGGGTCGACCCCTTGGGCTGCTATGAACTTGAGCAAACCGATATTGTCGGAGGTTGCTGCCATCTGGTAAAGATTAAATCCTTCTGAGTTGACGGCCTGCAGATCGGCACCTCGAGCCAGTAACCATTTGACATGATAGAAGTGACCACTCGACGCTGCTAAGTGCAGGGGCGTGTTCCCTTGATTGTCTTTTGCGTTTACATCCAAGCCTCGTGCTGTCAATGCTTCCATTACCTCAATACTGTCATAGAGTGCAGCTATGTGCAGTAGTGTTGAGCCGTCTTCCCAGCGATAAAAGACATCTGCTCCGGCTTGTAGAAGCATCTCTAAAATCTCTGTCGTCTCATGTCTTGCGGCCTCGAAAATAGCGGGGGTTGGGTGCTCTTCGTTTGTGGCATTGACATTGGCCCCGTATTGCAGCAAAATACGCACGGCATCGGGGGAATTAACCATTACAGCCGCTTGGAGCGGGGTGGCATTTAAGTTGTCCGTGACTTCAATGGGGGCACCGGCTTGGCAAAGCAGTTGCAGGCATTGAGTTGCATTGCCTTCTACCGCTCTATGCAGCAAGCTGTCGCCGTTGTCCATTTTCTGCGCGGGGTTGGCTCCGTGCTCCAGCAAGAGTTTTACGCAGTCAACGTGATCTCTGTCAACGGCCAGACTCAGTGCCGTATTTTTGCTCGGAGTGGTGGCGTTAATCGGGGCACCGTGCTCCAGCAAAAGTTTGACACACTCCGCTTGCCCTCCGGCTGCAGCCTGCATCAATACCGAGTGGGCTGATTTGTTGGCATCATCGGCCATCGCACCGTGTGCCAAGAGAATGCGTACACACTCCGTATTGCCTTGCAGGGCAGCTATCATAAGGGGGGTGTTGCCGGCGTCGTTTCGTACCTGTACTTTGGCGCCTGCGTCTATCAGCAATTGCACGCATTCTGCATTGCCGTATTGTGCCGCAAAGCAAAGCGGTGACATGCGGTCATCGTCTCGGGCGTTTATCTTAGACCCGGCTGCCAGCAGCAAGCGTACGCAATCTGCCGAGCCCTTGGATGCCGCCAGCATGAGGGAGGTGGTGCGTTGGCGACGGGTGTAAGAGTCTTTGGCACCGTGCTCGAGCAAGATTTTGACGCAATCGGCGTTGCCGTTACGAGCTGCTTGCATGAGCGGGGTGCATTTTTGTTTGTCGGCCAAGGTGGCATCGGCCCCGGCTTCCAGCAAGAGTTGTGTGGCTTCGGTGCTGCCACGCAGGGTAGCCAGCAGCAGCGGGCTGATACCGTCGTTATCTTGTGCGTTGACATTGGCCCCATGGGCTATCAGCAGGCGCATGTTTTCTATTCGGCCGTGTTGCGCGGCCATCAGCAGTGGCGTTTTTCCGCTGAGGGCTCGGGCATTTACATCGGCCCCACGCGCTATCAGCATCTGGAGCAGTTCGGGCGAATCCATGCAGGCGGCCGACATCAGGGTGGTGTTGCCTGCTGCGGTGGCTGCCAATAAGTCTTCGGTTGCCGGTAATAATAATTCAATGCAAGCCGTGTTACCTATCTCCAAGGCCAGCATGAGTGGTGTTTTCTCTTTATACTTGTCGGCGGCTGTGGCAGCCCCGGCCTCCAGCAGTAATTTAACGCAGTCGGCATGTCCTTGCTCGGTGGCTGCTGCCAGGGCCGAGGGGACAGTGAGGTCGACCGCATGAGGAGACGCCCCGGCCTCCAACAGAATCTTCACGCAATTTGCATGACCTTGGCGTGCGGCATGGGTCAGTGCTGTTTCGCCTGACTTGCTCAGAGCGTCTACCTCTGCACCCTTGCTGAGCAGGTATTGTAATGCGGTGGCATCGCCGGCATCGGCTACATAGTGTATCAAACGCGACTCTCTCGGGGCTTTTTCTTCTCCTTTTTTGCTCTTCGATTTGATGGTTCGTACACCGAATCCCACGGGGGAGTCTACGGGCATCCCCGCATCTATCAACCGTGTGATGGCTGTGTAGCAGCTGTTTTGGCATATATCCGAAAGCCCTCGTGCCATTCTTTCTGCATCGCTCCAATCCAAGGTGGCCCCGGCTTCTCGCAGTATGGCTGCGGTTGTTTCTTGACCTGCCATGGTGGCCATAGCCAAGGGGGAATACAGGTGTTTGGTGTCATCTGCTTTGATCCCTGCTGCCAATAACAGTCGGCAATGCTCCGTATACCCCAGTAAGGCTGCCGTGGCTAACAGCTCGTTGCCCAAGGGGGTACCCACAATCTCGTAGGTGCTTAATTGTAGCAGTTTGTTCAAATCTGCCGGGTCGGGGTTCAGGATGGCGTAGTTCCAGGCATTGATTTCATATTCGCCTTTCCATCGTTCGACCTTAATTTCATCTTCAAAGTCGGGCAGGGCGGGCACGGCGGCATCTGTTGCCAAGAAGAAGTTAAACACGCCGCTATCTTGCAGCGGTGAGATTTCGATATAGAGCTCGTCTCCCTGTGTCGCGCTGAAGCAAATGCCGCCACACACCTGCTGTGCCTCGGCAGCCGGGGTAACGGCAAGCTCAACCGCCTCGTTGCCCACTTTGCGGAAAACCCGGCAGGTGTGTTTCGGGGTATCTGTGGCGCGGAACCCTGCGGTGTAGGTGGCGGTGTGCGGGGCGGTGATGCGGTACCATACATTGGGGGCCGTGCCGGGTGTGGTGTCGTGCGAGGCATTGGCCGTGCTGCCCCATATGCGGGTGAAATGATTACCCGAGAACATATGCGGTGCGTGGTCCAGACAAGAGATGAGGGTAAGGAGCTGATTACACCGATGGGTATCACATTGCGTGAATCGCGCTATATAGTATGCCACATTGTATAGGGGTGGCAGCTCGAAGGCGTGTTGCGGTGTATCATTGAGTACCCCGGTAGCAGTCCCCTCGCGGTAGCCTGCCACCATGGGCAGACTCATCAGGAAACACCGGCGATTATCGGTTTCTGCATTACCGATGCTGTAGCTTATGCCATCATGCTCGTATGTGCCGGGGGTGGATAAAACGCACAGATTGCGAAATGGCCAGCCTCTCATGTTGTGCTCCATGCGGCTCTCGTAGGTGAGCAGGGTAACGGCGCCCTTTTGTTTATCGACCGCGCCCGCTGCAAAAGTATACAAGCCACACCATGGCTGGGTGTTTTGGGTGGCGCAGTGACCACCTCCCAGCAAGTGGGCCAATTCGTGTACGATGGTGTAGCTGTTTCTGTAGTCGAGGGCATTTGTTTGCACGACATCCACCTCGGCCAAATAGGCATCTTCTTGCGGGTTGGGGTTGCACCCTCCCACAAACTCGCCATACATACCCACGGTATAGGCCTGCCCGGCAGAGCCGTATCTCGATATAGACCCCAAATCTAATACCAAGTCGGCCTTGTATTGATTCCTCAGACTTTCTGCCATGCCAATCTTCTGCAAGGTGGCATCGGGGGCACTGTAGCAGTGTACCCCCACAATGCGAAATTCTACATATTCACTCAAGCGCGAGTTTTGCAACATCTGCCCTATTTCGGCCTCGGTTTGTGCTTGCAGTTTCTCCGGGCTTTGGAACACATCGTTCATATGATAGGTGTTGATGGCCAGCAAAACATCTACCACGGCTTTGGGGACCGGTGTATCTGCTGCCGGTAACAGTTGAATGGTGCTGCCTTCCTGCGCGTGCAGGGAGACTGCCGTTGCGGCCAATGCACTCAGTATCATGCCGGGTAGAATGTTGTGTTTCATACCCGACACGGTAGCATATCTCAGGTGTGATTGCAAGCGTATATTTCACGCTGTTATTATTTTGATGTAATGTTTGAAAAAACATTCCGGCAATAATTATTTTGTCAATAGCGGTTTTCGGTTTACAGAAAAACTGCGCCAAAAGCCCGACAAACGGCGTTTTCTCTTTACATGAACCCAAAATCTGCTATAATACGCCTAACATGAACACGGAAATCTTACAAAAGGCAGCCAATGAGGCCAGAGGTCTTGCTATAGACGCCATTTTCGACAAGGCATCGGGGCACATGGGCTTGCCGCTGGGCTGTGCAGAAATTGGCGCTGTTCTTTATGGTGAACTGCTTAACATCAACCCCTCCGAGCCGCGTTGGCTCAATCGCGACCGCTTTGTGCTTTCCGGTGGTCATGGCTCCATGTTCTTATACGCATGGTTGCACCTGAGCGGTTTCCATGTGACAATGGACGATGTGAAGGCATTCCGTGCCAAAGGGTCCAACACGCCCGGGCACCCCGAGTACCGTTGCTGCCCCGGTGTAGAATGCACAACCGGGCCGCTGGGGCAGGGTATCGCCAATGCCGTGGGCTTTGCTATTTCGGCTAAGCATGCTGCTGCTCGCTTCAATACACCCGAGCATGAGATTTTTAACCAAACCGTGTATTGCCTGGCCGGTGACGGCTGTATAGAAGAAGGTATCTCTCGCGAGGCAGCAGCCATTGCCGGTTGCCTCAAGCTCGATAACCTCGTGCTGATTTATGATGCCAACGGCATTACGCTTGATGCCCCCATTGAGGTGACGCAGGTAGATGATGTAGCAGCTGCCTTCACCGCCCAAGGGTGGGATGCCGTCACCATCGACGGTAACGACCTTAACCAAGTTCGCACCGCCCTGCGTACTGCACGCCTTGAAAAGAATGGCCGCCCCAAACTCATTATTGCCAAAACTGTAATTGCCAAGGGTGTGCCCGGCTTTGAAGGTACCACCAAGGGACATGGCGAAGGCGGTGCCAAACTGTGGGCAGAGGCCCACGCCAACTGGGGCTTGCCCACCGATGAACGCTACTATGTTTCCGACGAAGTGCGCGAGTACATGGCAGGTGTTAAGGCCGAGCGCGAAGCTGCCTATGATGCCTGGAAGGAGGTGTACAATGCTTGGTGCAGCGCCAACCCCGATAAGGTGGTAGAATTGGCAGACGGTATTGACTTGGCTGCCAACGGCCTGCATGCCGATAAGTGCTCGGCTCTCATCCCCGCTTTTGCAGAGGGTGCCAAGCTGGCCACGCGTGCATCGGGTGCCGAGGCGGAGAACCACATTGCAAATGCCTGCCCGGGTTTCCTTTCTACCAGTGCAGACCTCTTCTCCTCCAACAAAAATTATCTTAAGAACGGTGGCGACTTCTCTGCCGCCAACTACGCAGGCCGCAACTTCTGGTTCGGTATACGCGAGCATGCCATGGGCGCCATTTGCAACGGTATTGCCTACGATGGCCTCTTCCGCGTATCTGCCGGTACATTCTGCGTATTCGTAGACTACATGCGTGCCTCCATCCGTGTGGCCGCGCTTTCTGAGCTGCCCATCACCTACGTGCTTACTCACGACTCCGTTGCCGTGGGCGAGGATGGCCCCACTCACCAACCCATCGAGACCGTGACGGGGCTGCGTGTTATCCCCAATTTGGATGTTGTACGCCCTGCCGATGAAGAAGAAGCAGCCGGTGCCTGGATGTGCGCCATGGAGCGTAAGAACGGTCCCACCGCCCTCATCCTTACACGCCAAAATGTGCCCAGCCTTACGGCCGCTGCCCCCATCAGCGCAGAGGCTCGCCGCATGGGTACCCTCAAAGGTGCATACATTGCCCTGCACGAGCAGACAGAACAGCCCGGCCGTATTATTATTGCCAGCGGCTCCGAGGTATACCTGGCATTGGAGGCCGCCAAGCAGCTCGGCCCCGATGTGCGCGTGGTTTCCATGCCCTCCATGTGGCGTTTCAACCGCCAGGATAAAGCATACCAAGACAGCATTCTGCCTCCCTCTTGCACTCGCCGTCTCGCAGTAGAGGCCGGCAAGAGCGACCTCTGGTACCGCTACGTCGGCACGCAGGGTACCATCATCGGTATCGACCACTACGGCTTCTCTGCCCCCGGTGAGGTGGTGCTCAGCGAGCTCGGCATGAATGTTCCCAACATTGTGGAGAAGGCTCAGGCCCTGTAAGGCTCGGCCGAACAATCCTCTTGAGCGCGCCATTTTCAGTGTGAAAAGGGCGCGCTCTTTTTATTAAAACCCCTCAAAGAAAAAAATATGATACGCCCCCTATCCCCTCTTGTTGCCATAGCCGCATTGGTGAGTGTGGCCTGTGCCGAAACCGAGCCTACCGTGGTCTTAACCGCCCGTCAACAGGTTGCCGTACAGAAAAGCGCAGAAGCTAATCTTCGCATACACGCCATTGTTCTTACCTTGCGCGATGCCGCCGGGGTAGAGGCTGCCATGCCCGAGCTGTGCAGATGCGCTGCCATCCGCAATATCCAAAGCCGCCACCTGCGCGGTGCTTTTCGCTCCCGTACCGAACAGCGTGCCGTGTTTGCCGAGTTTGGGTGGACCGAGGAACTTGAGATGGAGTCTAAATACCAGCTGGGGCGGTTGGCTGCCAACGGTTTTTATGGCTCGGCAACCCTGGCCGCTTACTATGCTTTGCCGGCAGAATATGCCCGCCCGGTGGAGCCCACACCGGCTGCATCACCCACGGAAGAGTTGCTGCTATTGTTGCGCACCGTGCACGATACAGCCACGGCAGACGCCGCAGCCCCTCGCGTTGCCGAGCTGTTTGCCGCATTGTCTGCCACAGGTACCACCCCGCAGCATATTAGGGCGTATGCCCCCGAGGCTGAGTCTGTGGTCCGCGAGCTGCACGGTGAGTTTATGAGCTTGCAGGCTGTGCAGTTTTACGGCTCTGCTGCTCTTAAAAATATCTGGCACGATGTCACCCCGCAAGAATAACGGCACCGGTGTCCCCCTCTGCATTCAAGAACCCCGCATCAGCGGGGGTCTTGAATTGGCCGTTATTGCTCGCAACAAACTGTGCAGTCTATTAAAAGAACCCACCGGCATTGCGGAGGGCGTCTGAGCCGTAGAAATTGGCTTTCCTCAGTGTGTTGTCGATTTCATCGAGCATTTCTTCAGTAATGCCGACTTCCTCGAAGGCTTTGAAAAAGTCGTCTACGTTGCAATTGTATAACCCTGCTTCCATCAATTCATCCCAGCGAGAATGCAGAATGATAATGGCACGCGCGGCCTCCTCGGCAGACTCTTTGTCGTGTACGGTACGCAATATGTCACAGACATCTTTCATGATGAGTGCGGCCTCTTCAAGCAAGGCTTGCTCTTCTTCCGTCGGGACGGTTGTTTCCTCTTCATTCGGCGCGGATGATTGTTCCAACTCCTCCTCCGTCTGCGTATAATAGTCGCTGATATCAAACCACAATTGTGCTGTATAGATGTCATCTGCCGTTTTGATGAGCAGGCTGTGTACATCATAGTGTTTGTTGACTCCCTCGCGGTTGTCACAAATAAGATGTTGGCTGTCGGAGGCGATTTCGGGCTCCAAGGCCCTTAAGATTTCATATTGCAGGCTGACTGCGGCTATGCCCGGCGGCATAATCCATGCTGTTTCTTCAGAGGTGCCGGGGCCACCCTTGATATCGGGGGATAATTGGGCCACGGTTTGCGTGATGAGGGTTTCCAGCTCGCTGAGAAGCTCTTGCGGGGCCGGTTGCAGGTCCATTATTTCGCACATCGGTATGCCAAGCATTTCCGCCAATGCGACAGAACCGTATGCTTTCTCGTCGCATAATCTTCTTTCAGCTGCATCCAACCGCTCTTCGCTAAAGCCGTTTTGGACTACGTAAGCAAGCAGAAGTTCCTCTGCGTTTTCCTTGTCCTCAAGCTCTCTGAAAATCTTTTCGCCGCGTTGTTCTGCCTGCGCCATGGCGATAGCGAGAGCATCTGCGGATTCTTTATCATGCACTGCCTCCATTTGCAGGCAAAGAGAGATGATGATGTCGCCGGCTTCTTTGATGATGGTTTCATCTGTTGCGGTGGCTGTAATGGCGGCGTTTTGCGGGGTGTTTTGCTGAGCCATGCACGGTGTGCCGGCCAGCAACAGGGCAGTGAAGAGATGAGCTGTTTTCATGTACCCATTATTATGCCCGAAAATACCGGTTTTTCAAGTAGAAACTTAAAAAAGAAAACATTTTTATAAAGGCTTTACAAAGAATGTATTGTATTTGAAAATGTGCTTTTTGCTTGCCTTGTCAGGGGCAATATGATAGTATAGGGCGCGTATGAAAATGCTCAAGACCATCACGGCTGCACTCGCCCTTGCCGGGGCGGTGGCCGCAGGACAAGAGGCTTACCAACCCCATCCGGATTGGGAGAACCCGGAAAACCTTTTTCAGGGGCGTGAAGACTCACGCGCCTTCTTCGTTCCCTTTGCTAATCGGGACGAAGCCCTGAAAGGTAAGCGCAAAGACTCATCACTGGTGATGTTGTTGAACGGAGATTGGAAATTCCATTGGTCGCCGTCGCCCGATCAACGCCCGGTTGATTTTTACAAACCCGAGACAGACGTAAGCTCCTGGGCGACGATAGATGTGCCCAGCAACTGGCAGATGCGAGGCTACGGCATCCCCATCTACAGCAACCAACGTTACACCTTCGTGCGTGACTGGCCGCGTGTGATGACCCCGCCGCGCAACAAGACGGAAGAAATGTACAGCACCCCCAAGAGCGAGCCCAACGCCGTCGGTTCTTACCGCCGCGATGTTGAGATACCCGCCGATTGGGATGGCCGCCGCGTGTTCATTCAATTTGACGGTGTAGACTCCTTCTTCTACCTCTTTGTAAATGGTCAGAAAGTAGGTTTTTCTAAGGATAGCCGTACGGCAGCCGTGTTCGATATTACCCCCTATGTCAAACCCGGTAAGAACGTGGTAGCTGCCGAGGTATACCGCTACTGCGACGGCTCGTACCTGGAGTGCCAGGATATGTGGCGCCTGTCGGGTATATTCCGCGATGTTATTATGTACAGCACCCCGCAAGTGCTGGTGCGCGACTTCTTTGTGCATACCGACTTTGACGGCGAACCCGGCAAAAAAGATTACGGCAAAAGCCACTTGAGCGTTGAGATTGACGTTAACAACCGCACTCAGACCGAAAGTGCCTACACCGTAGAGGCCGAGTTGCTCGACCTGAACGGTAACAAAGTGGCCGACCTCACCCCGGCTACGGGTAAGGTTGCTGCCGGAGAAAACGTACGCACCACCGTGCGTGCTACCGTGCAGAACCCCGCCTTGTGGAGCGCCGAAAAACCCAACCTGTACCGCCTCATGATTTACCTGAAGGATGCCGAGGGTAACGTCACCGAGACCATCTCCCGCAAAATCGGTTTCCGCGATGTACAGTTGGTAGACGGCCGATTCTTGGTGAATGGCCAACCCGTGAAGCTCAAAGGTGTAAACCGCCACGAGAGCCAGCACGCCAACGGCCACACCGTAACCGAAGAAGAGTGCCGCCAAGAGCTGCTCATCATGAAGCGCGGCAACATTAACCACATTCGCAACTCTCACTACCCGCAACCGGCCTTCTTCTATGAGATGTGCGACGAGTTGGGTATTTACGTGTGCGATGAAGCCAACATTGAGTCTCACGGTTACTACTACGGCGAGCTCTCCCTCTCTCACCCCAAGGAGTGGAAAGCCCAGCATGTGTGGCGCAATGTGAACATGGTAGAGCAAAGTAAAAACCACCCCTGTATCGTTATCTGGTCTTATGGTAACGAGGCCGGCCCCGGCGAAAACTTTGCTGCCGTGCAAGAGTGGATTAAGCAGCGCGACCCTTCTCGCCTTACCCAGTATGAGCGCAATAACGACTTGGCAGACCTTTGCTCCAACCAGTACCCCAGCGTAAACTGGACCCGCGAGATTGCTGCCCGTAAGCTGCAGAAACCCTGGTATATCTCCGAGTACGCCCACATTCTCTGCAACTCCATGGGTAACTTGGCCGATTATTGGGAGGCGATTGACTCCAGCGACTCCATCATTGGTGGTGGTATCTGGGAGTGGATTCACCAGAGCTATGACCAAGAGGTTACATTGCCCGATGGCCGCAAAGTTGTGCGTCAAAGCTATGGCGGCGACCACGGCGATTTCCCGAATGACGGTATCTTCTGCATTAAAGGCGTGATTTACAGCGACCGCACCGTCACCCCACTCTATGCCGAAATCCGCAAGGTGCAGCAAAATGCCGGCTTTAATTTGGAGGGCCTCACCGAATCCGGCGATGGGGTGTGCATCAGTGTGCGCAACAAGCACCTCTTTACCAACCTTAATGAGTACAGCGCCGACTGGACCATTATGGAAGAAGGTAACAAGGTGGTAGCCTCCGGGTCCCTCGATATCAGCGCAGCCCCGCTGGAGACGGTGGGTGTTGTCATCCCCCTCAATTCTGTCGATTCCACGGTTTTGTTGAAAGACGCCAAGTACTATCTCACCGTTAACCTGCGCCTGCGCGAGGACACCGAGTGGGCCGAGAAAGGTTATGTAGTGGCCATGGAGCAGATGGAAATGCCGGCAGATTTCAACGACTACACCCCCTCCATCATGCAGATTGATGGTTCTATGGGTATCAACGTGCGCAATGAAGATGACCGCATGGTCGTCATTGGCCGTAACTTTACCGTATCTATCGACAAAGCCACCGGTGGTGTGCGTAACTACATTGTCAACGGGCAAGAGCTCATCGGCGATAAATCCACTCTGCACCTCAACTCCTTCCGCGCTCCGCTTGCGAACGATAAGTGGGCCATGAACCAATGGCTTAACAGCGGCATGCGCAATATGGTGCACACTGCTACCCCGCTGATGGTCGAGCGACTGGCTGAGGGCGCCGTGCGTATCTCTTGCGATGTTGTTTCTCGCGGTGTTCGCAAAGAAAGCCTGGATAGCCGAGAGTACGACCAAGGTAAGTTCGAGCTTACCGATAACGGCCCGATTACGGAGAAGGATTTCCACTACACCACACAGATGATTTACACCATTCTTCCCAATGGCTATATCAGCGTGGCTGCGGGTATCATCCCCAGCGAATCCAATATCGTGTTACCGCGTTTGGGCTATAGCTTCCATTTGCCCGAGCGTTTCCATAATGTGAAGTGGTATGGCCGTGGCCCGGGCGAGAACTACCCCGACCGCAAAGCCGGTTCTCCCATGGGCATTTACACCGCCAAGGTGGAGAATATGCTGGAGCGTTACCCCCTCCCCATGGAGCAGGGTAACCGCATGGATACCAACTGGGTTGCCGTTACTGACGACAACGGTGTGGGCCTGATGATAGCCAGTGTTGCAGGCGAGGACTTCAACTTCTCTGCCTTGCCCTGCACCCCGCAGGCTCTCTTTGATGCTCCGCACCCCGAGGAAATTGAGCACGCCGGAAAAACCGTACTGTGTGTAGATGCCTTCACCCTCGGCTTGGGCGGTGCTGCCTGTGGGCCTTTGCCAATAGATCGCGATATACCCCGCACGGCACCCACCACCTTTATCTTCTCTCTGCGCCCGCTGCTTTCCTCTGACACCCCCGAGGAAGTAGGTCGCAAGGGGCTGCCTTTGGCCGGTGCCGTAACTATCTCTCGAGATGAGTTGGGCTATGTGCATGCCACCTCGGCCACGCGCAATGCAACCATTCACATGACTATGCCCGATGGCTCCGAACGCGTGTACACCGAGCCCTTCTTACAACGCGAAAACGGTGTGGTGCGCGCCTATGCCACCGCCCCCGGCTGCATGAGCTCCGTGCTGTGCTTGCAACAGTTCGACAGCTGGCGCCCCGCCAATTTGTTGCGCATCGAGTCTTGCAGCAGCTATGCCAGCAAGGCAGATTCACCTTGGAGCCTGATTGACGGCCGCCGTGATACCTACTGGCACTCTCGCTGGCAAGAGGATTGCCCGAAATACCCGCACGAGGTAGTTGTCAACTTAGGTGTGGAGTCCGAGCTTACCGGCCTGAGTATCACCCCGCGCCAAGGTCGCTCTTCTTCCCGTGTCGGTAAGTTGGCCTTCTACTTCAGCGCGGATGGTAAGACATGGAATGCGGAACCCGACTGCACTTTGCAGATGGTTGATGCCGATGACGAGCAACACGTAACCCTGCCCGAGCCTGTTGTGACCAAGTACATCAAAATGGTGTGCTTAGAACCCATTAATAAGGGCGAGCCTTATGCGGCTGTGGCCGAGCTCAAACCTCACATTTTCCGCATTGTCGGTAAGTACCCCGCCAACGCGTTCTTCTCGGTAGCCTATTCCAGCTCTGAGTTGCCCGAGGGTGGCCCCGCTCGCAATGTGCTCGACGGCAACCCCGATACCTACTGGCACACCATGCGCGGCGTAACCGTGGCCAGTTACCCGCACGATATTCGCATCAACTTGGGTGAGGAGCGCTATATCAAGGGTATTACCTACCGTGGTGCCAAGATTGAAGGTACTCATGTGAAAGATTACGAGGTATATGTAAGCCAAGACGGTAGCTCTTGGGGTAACCCCGTAGCCCGCGGTACGTTCGAGAAGAACAGCGACCTGCAACGCGTCCTCTTCTTCTCACCCACCCGTGCCCGCTACATTCGCTTGGTGGCTCTCTCGTCTCACGATGACGGCGACTTCGCCGCTGTGTCCGATATTGACATTATCTCCGCAGAGTAAACCCCGGCCATTTAGACCATACAGCCCTGTTTCCTCCTTCCTCGGGAAACAGGGCTTTTCCATTTCTCGCCGTTAAGAGCATTAGTAAATCGGGGCATCCCGATTTAGCATACAGGTGCTGATTCCCGGCGGGAGAGGTGAGGAAGGCTGAAAGAGGGGTGAAAAGCCTTGAAACGCAGGGGATACGGGCGCGATTAGCGGTTGAGGAAGTAAGTGCGGAATGCACCCGGTAAAAACGGCGAGACTGTCGAATAGGTGAGGAAGAGCATCGGCAGCGAACGGCAAAAAAAACGCCCCGGCAGTTAAGCGGGGCGGGTGTAAAAATGGGCGGCATCAGGGCTGTGGAACCGGTGCCGATTTTGTACGGCGGCGGGGTTTAACGGTGGGCGTGGCCACCACGTCCCCGTGGTATTCTGCCAGGCGTTCGGGCGGTACTGTGGAGCGGCTGACATGCACGCGGGCCGGGGCCTCAATACCCAGGGCGGCGGAGTCTTTTTTGTTGAGCGCCCGCCCGCGATTTTCCAGGGTAATGAGCAGCTGCCGAAGTATATTTTCAGGCACGCCGGTGAGCATGGCATCAAGATTCATGTCCGGAGTTACCCAGGGGCGGCGGGCTTTACCCGCCACCACCTTGGCAACGTAGGCGCGCGGGAGTTCCCAGTAGCGCACCACGTTGCGGATTTCATAGATGAGCGCCTCGGCGTCACTCTTCGGCGTATTGTCCGCCTTTTGCGTGCCGCCATAGCAGGCGGCAAACGCATTCAAGAGGGGAACGTAGTCCGTTTGATAGAGTGTGCGCCATGAGGTGCGCCCACCGCAATGCAAGCCGGTGAACTCATGCCGCCATTCAACGTATGAGCCCAGCGGCATGCCCGTGCCCTGGAGGTGCTTGTAAGCGCGGGAGCTGACAGCACCCAGGGTGGCAAGTTGCTTTTTGGAAAGAGTCTTCATTCTTTCGGGGCGTCTTTCGGCTTCACATAGAAGGTGCCCTCCGCAACGATGGCAAGGCCGTAGTCCTGCAGTTCGGCTGCGGAAAGACCGGCACCCAGAATGGCGGCCTTGTTAAGTTCGGGCGCGCGGTCACGCAGCCACTCTGTGCGTTCCTCTTCCTGAAGAGCGGCAACGATGTCCGCTTCCGTCTTGCCTTCCAGGTAGGCCAGCTTCGGCTTGCCGGCACGCACGCCGAAGGTGGCGGCGGTGCTTTCACCGTACTTTTTGCCAGGGGTGAGCAAGCGAGCCTGCACCTTGGCGCTGGCAAAGTAATTTTTCAGGGCTGCCATCTTGGCATCATAGTCCGCTTTCATGGCGGCAAGCTCTGCTTCGGGCTCTTCGCGCACGGCTTGAAGTCTTGCTTCAAGTTCGGCTTTCTTGGCAGCCATTGCGGGCATGAGCTGGGCCACTTCATCCACCATGCGGCGGAAGGCCGCATCCGTCTTTATTGTGTTTTTTGCTTTCATTTTTGTGCGTGTTTTTTGTGTTTTGCTCGCAGATCCAAATCAGATTTGCG
>SUVK01000018.1 GCA_015062055.1 Akkermansiaceae bacterium | reverse complement strand
CCTTCCCCCTATCCCCCATCCTGCTAGGGCAGTTTGGGCTCCTTTGGAGACTTTTTGGGAGGGCTTTCGGTGTCGCATTTGATTTTACAACTTGCACATTTTACAATCATGAATCTTTTTTCTTGCTATCTCATGTAACATGTTGTATCATAAAAGAGCGTAATGGTATTAAAACCGTTTTTCATTACAAACTTAACAACAAAATCCAAAAACAATGAAAAAAATCACATTCATAGCAGCCGCCGTGCTTCCTGTGTTGTCTCTCATTTCTTGTGGCGAAAAAGAAGCCCCTGCAACAACTGAATCCAAGCCCGCAGAAACAGCTAAAACCCCGGTAACCGCAGACGACTACGCGATAGCACTTTGCGAAGCATTCGAGGAGTTTGCCGGAGTGATCGAAGCAACAACCCCCGCAAACTCTGCCGAGCAAGCCAAAAAAATTAGCGAGCTCGGGACTTAAATTAACACTCTGCTTCAGGAAGCCGAAGCTAAAGGACTTACAAACACCGAACCTGCGGCGGAATTAAAAGCCCGCATGGAAGCAGCTCAAGAAAAAATTGTGAATGCTATGATTTCTTTGATACAATCCCCGGCCTCAGAGCAACTCGATCCATCTTTCAAGCAAGCATTAGAAGGCCTTGGATTTTAATTTCCGCACAAAATATACTTTTTTACAGAACCCCGGGAATCGCCGTCACGCGTGATTTCCGGGGTTACTAAAAAAGAAACGCATGATGAAACACTGCTGATAAGAAACAACAGCACTATGAACATTTATTCACTTTCAATACTCGCCCCCATAACGGCCATCACTCTTAGTGCAGGAGATGTATCAGCAACAAATCCCGTTAGCGAGCTTGCCGTAACACTTGCCCAAACGCATATCAACTCTCCGGAATGGGCAGAAATCTACGGTTATCTGCAAGACATGAAGGGCGAGGGCATCAATGCCACAATATGCAACGGCGACACCTTGTTAGTGTATGCGTTGAGCACACCGGATACAGGATTGTGCCAAACCGACATCATAGGCGCAATACTACTGGCAGGGGCCGATGTTCATGTTAAGCAAAAAGGCACCGGCAACAGCCCCCTACATTTGGCGGCAAGTATGAACGATTACAACATCGCCTTGCGACTTATAGCTTGCGGTGCCAAAATAAATACAAAAAACAACGCTGGAAAAACACCTGCCGACTTAGCAAGAGAACCGCACTTAAAGCAACTGCTCCGCACCGGAATTCCCTGCGAATTGTTGACAAACAAAGCAAAAAAAGCCTACCAAAAAGCTATCGAAGGCAACGCAGATGCCTGCTACCTCATAGGCCAATTGTATTACTCGGGCGAAGGGAGCGATGTCGCCCCTCAGGTAAGTTGGATGCACGGTGAAGAACCGCTGAGAGACATGTGCCACTTCTGGCAACAACTTGCTGCCCGAAAAGGCTGCATTGCTGCAAAAGCAAACTTAGGCATGTTGTATTACTGGGGGGTAGAAGGCGTACAACAAGACGAAGCTAAGGGGTACAGTTTACTCAAAGAGGCTGCAGAGTGTGGGCATGAGGGCGCCATAGAAATTATTCAAGACAATCAAGCTCCGGCAACAAGAACCATACCGAGCACGATTCCTCACGGCAGCACACTTATCTTTAGTTGCATACACTGCGAAAGCGGGGATGTATCTACCATTGTATTCGGTAAACAAGGGCAATACCCCTTTACCCTGTTGTATTATACCCCCGTAAGCGAAAACTTGGCAGAGATTGGTTTTCGTGGCGGGGCTCTCATATTCAATGGTACCCTTCTCATAGAACACCAAGAGGGCAGCACCTACACGGGCCGAATCGGGGGAACGCTCACCGACAAAACTCCCGGTGCCAGCGAGATATACCCGTTGTCGTTTAAGCTGGAAATACCGAGCAAATAATGGAGGTATTTATCAATAACAAAAATCTCATCACATTCAAAGGTTGCACGGCATAATGCCGTGCAGCGATTGGCTACCGACCTCGGCACGACCATAAACTACACGCTTTTATACAACCAATGCGGAAATGAGATTGCCGAAGATACAGACCTGGCCATCCAATAATCAAGCAATATGAAACGAATCATTACATGGGCCGTCCTGAGTTCACCGGCGCTGTGGGCCAATGGTCCCCAAGACATATCCGACAAAAAGATACGCATTGATATGAATGAAGCACTGGTGGCTCGCTCCGGCATGCAACTAGAGCCTCAGTATCCTTGGTATCTATTAGATAAAGTAACGGATTTTATTATAGATTTTCCATCGGCAACTCATTTTACCACAAAAGTTGAGTATAGTGTGGGCATCAGCCACAATGTACAAGTAAGCTATACACCCGATACGAAAAACAATAGTGGCTATATCAACCTGCAATGCCCGGATTTTAAGGTAGAGATTAACCTCTCCTACACAAGCAACACGGGTGGCACTGCCTACATAGCTTGGCACCAAGCCGGTAACACGTGGCATATACGTCATATCGACTTCTGCATTACCGACGACAACAGCTCGGCATTCGGTGTAGAAATACCGGAGGAAATCATTTTTCACGACCCGGAATTGATTTTGGATGACGGTTTGCAAGAGATACACAGCGAAATAACCCACACAAACTACCGCAGCGACACCGAAAAACTATACCAAAAACGATTGGACTCGTTGTTGCCGATGGTCATGATGTTTGGAGATGCCTCGTTTACCACGCCGGATTACAAAGGCAACACCGCCCTGCACTATGCCTGCGGATTGAGTCATGTCGCCCTCGTTCGATGGTTAGTAGAGCATGGCGCTGATTTAGAAAGTCGTACGGAAAAAGGAGCAAGTGTAGATGCCTGCATCGGCGGTAAAAATGCCAAAGAGATTAAGGCTATTATTCGCGAGGCCCGAGCATGGAGAGATACCCCGTACCGAGGCGCCTCCATCAAAACAGATGACGCAAAAGCAGCAGCAACGTGGCTCGAGACAGAATTCTCGGGGCATCAATTACAAAGCCCGACACACCTTGTTCTCATCAACCAGAATAAAGCCGAGCAATGCGCACGAATCGTTTACCGCTTTGTCAAACAAGGAAACGAGCCGATGCAGCTGGGAGTAGACCCAACTGATACCCTAGGCGTGTATATCACCCGAGTGAAAACCGCAAAAGTAAGCGAAGAGATATTTGTGGGGTGGATACTGCAAAATCTGAAACAACGCCGCTACTGCTCGCAACAAGAGTACCGTGAAGCCGGGTTAACTCTGGCCCGATTACCTCACATGATTCTTACGAGAGAAGATGAAGGGATGACTACCGATGGAGCCACCGCCACATACCGCGCAGCATGCGAGGGAAATGTCGAGTTACTTCAATGGTTGATTGACCACGGTGCCACGCGAGAATTGCGGGATGCACAAGGCTCACCCACACAGTTGCCGCCCAATACCCCCAACCTCAATCAAATACAGAAGATTCTCAACAACGAATCTGCCACAGCAAAATCACCTCAACTGGTGGCAGGGTGCACCTTTATCTTCTCTTGCCCCGACTTTGATGAGCCGGTTACAGCCGTATGGACGAACTCTAATAACACCAGTACCGGAGAAGTACTGGAGGATGAAGACTGGACCATCATCCGGACCACCTACACAAAAACCGGCGACTCAACGGCAACCGTAACCAGAGATGCCCAATGGTCTCCGGGCGGAGCCTACGCCGACGGCTGGTCTCGCCACGAGTTTAAGCTAAACTTTACCTCACCTATCGGTGGCACCGCTACTTGTACCAAAGAAACAAAACATGAGGCGCCACAAATTTACAGTGGCACCTTCACCCTTCAATAAAAACGCGCCTCTAACAACATCAGTTACAACGGTCATCTAAAGCTGCATGCAAGCGTAAATCTTTTTCAATTAAAAAGCCCCGAGGTGATATTACCTCGGGGCTTCTATCAGATACGTGAACCGGGACTCGAACCCGGGACCAATAGATTAAAAGTCTACTGCTCTACCAACTGAGCTATTCACGCACTGTACGCCGCGCATTGCAGCGAGGTCAATATACACCAACCGATATCTAAAGTCAAGCCATTTTTTCAGAAAAATTAAATTTATTTACAAAAGGAAGAGAAAACAACTGAGGAATGACACAGTTAGATATTTTCATGCTTGCAACGGGGGGCGTATAAAAGTAAAATACGCGCGTTAGCTTGTACACGCAACATCAGTCATAGAAAACACAGCCATGACATTCCTCGAATTCATCCGCAAAAATCTGTTAATAGCCGTCATTGTAATCGTCGGCATACTGGTAGGCCTCATCATGATGGACTATGGTGACTCCGGTGGCGCATTCTCACGCGAATACCGTGTTGAGATAAACGGAACACGCCACAAAGCACAAGACATTGTGAACCTCGGAGCAAAGACAGAGCACTACCTGTACCGTATTCAGAATACTCTTTTGTTGCAAGCTTGGAGTATCGGCGTGCTGGAGCATCACGAAGAAAACTTGGCCGTAAACCGTTTACTGTTGCGCGAGGCGGCCAAAGAGCTCGGCATTGTCCCTTCTAACGAGCAAATAGATGAATATATCAAGACTTTACCGGTATTCAATGTCAATGGCTCCTTTAACACAGAAGCCTACAAAGAGGTTGTCGGCTACCGAAACGGTCAAATTGATAGCGTAGGGCAAAAAGATTTCCGCGAACTGATTTCTGATATCATCATTTGGGAAACGATACAAGCTATTGTAACGGCAAACGTGACCAACAATGCAGAAGCGCAGGCCAAAATCGACCAAGCCATGAACCAAAACATCAGCGGGTTCACGGCCAAACTTCAGCTCGCCGCTCAGGAAGAACCCGCTGCCCCCACGGCGGAACAACTGAAACCCTATTGGGAACTGCATAAAGACGATTACAAAACCGCAGAAAAACGCAGTTTCACCATCATCAAGTTGACGGACGTTAACGAAAACGGCAACATTACCGACACTGCGCGCCAAATTCAAGAGACATTGGTCAAGGCTCCCGGTGCCGACCCGGAGGCTGTCATTACCGCGAAACTTGCAGAATTGGGTCCGGAAACCGCTGCAACGGTCGAGTACGAAATTCGCCCCTATGCAGAATGTTCCGCAGACTCAGTTCCCGAAGAACTCAAACAATACAAGGTAGCAGCCGGCAATGGGTTGACCTTGGGCGAATTAGTATTCAACACCGAGCTTACAGCTCAAACCGCAGGTCAATACAGCCAATATTATCCTGTCACCGGTGATAGAGAAGCCTATATCATCCGCACCGACAGCATCATTCCTGCAACAACTCAAAGCTTTGAGCAGGCCGAAGAAGCTGCGCGTAAAGACTGGATTGCCAACGAAAGAGTCAGCCGTCTTTACGAGAAGGCAGATTCTGTTCACAAAGCCATTAGCGAGGCTCTTGCCGCCGGGCAAGACATGAAGAGTGCCTTTGAGGCAGCCAAAGCAGCCGGTGCTACAGTAGAGGAGTTTACCAACGCAAACATTGCAGCACAGGCCTCGGACGAAGAGCAACTTTCGGCCTTGCGCCGCACCCACACCGGCAGTCTCGCCCCCGTCGTGCAATCTCCCACCGAAGCTATTATCACAGGTATCAGCAGCCGCACCATTAACCCGGAAGCGCAGGTAATCCCGCAGGAGTTACATAACATGTTACTGCAATGGGAGATTATGAACGACTGGTTACGCACGGCCTACAGTCGCTATAAGGTTGTGGTCCCGAAGTCTGAAGAATAAAGCTCCCTTGCTTATCACTTAATCACCTCATAATTGCATGAGGCACGGAAAACAGACCGGCCTCATGCTTTTTTTATAAGAAATAACGTACTATGGCCACACTACCACCACAAACAAAATACATTATCGGCAACGAGGCATGCGAGCGATTTTGCTTTTACGGCATGAAAGCCATTCTCATCGTCTACATGACGAATGTGCTGCTGATGTCGAATGATGCAGCGCAGGAAATTGTGCACTTGTTTAATGCCACTATCTACATTTTACCGTTGTTAGGGGCATGGCTGGCAGACCGTTTTTTGGGTCGCTATAAAACGATTCTGTTTATTTCGTTATTCTATTGCATAGGTAATGCTGTGTTGGCAACCTCCGACCTTGCCACAACAATAGAAAGCAAACAAATCATCTTGTTCAGCGGTTTATTCATCATAGCCATAGGCACCGGTGGTATCAAGCCCTGCGTATCTGCCTTTGTAGGAGACCAGGCCGGGGGCTTTGACTCGCAGACCATGACGCGCATCTACTCAGCTTTCTATTGGTCCATCAATTTCGGGTCTTTCTTTGCCATGCTCATCATCCCCTTTGTACGCGACAACTGGGGCTATGGCGTAGCCTTTGCGATACCGGGTATTTTCATGGCCATAGCAACTGCCGTTTTCTGGCTGGGCAAGCGTACCTACAAGCACAAAGCCCCGGCTCAACCGGACTTCTTTAACATCTTGGTCTATCGTATTTTCGGAGGGGCACGTAAAGCCTGCGAAAAGTTCGGCGGACAAAAAGTCGCCGAGACAACAGCAACAGCCCTGCGTATTGCCATCTTTATTGTAGTGGCACCTATCATCGTGACCTTAGCAGTCATGGCATACAATGGAGCCACAGACTTAGCCGTATTAGGCGGGTTGAATGAGCCCCAAGTCAAGATATGCGCTCTTGCCGCCGTATTCTTGTACACCATAGCCATAGCTATTGCCGGGCTCAAACTGGCAGCAACGATACGTATGCGTAATTTCTTCGGCACGGTAGGCAACATGCTCTTCAGCAGTAAAGAGCAAACAGCTCAACTGTACAGCGAAGAAGAGCGCAAAAGCGCCCGCAACATGGTGCGCATTCTCGTCACCTTCTTATTAATCATCCCCTTCTGGAGCTTATTTGACCAAACGGCCTCCAGTTGGTTAATACAGGGCAAAACAATGAAAGCACTTAATGTTGATTACATGGGGGTGCAATTTAATTTCGGCGCAGAACAGATGCAAAGTCTTAATCCTTTGCTGGTGATGGTACTCATCCCGTTGCTGACACTGGTGGTGTACCCCAAAGTTAAAAAACTGGCCAGTCCGCTGGTACGCATGGGGATAGGCATTGTACTAGCCGGTATATCATTCGGTCTTGTGGCCATTTTACAAAGCATTCTCGACAGCCAAGTAGAATTATCCATTGTATGGCAAGCCATCCCCTATCTCGTGCTTACAGTGGCAGAGATTCTGGTAAGCACCACCGGTTTGGAATACGCCTATACGGCAGCAGGCGAAAAACTGAAGAGTACTGTAAGCAGTTTCTGGAACCTGACAATAGCTTTGGGCAATGTGCTGGTGGTGTGCATCACCTCCATTATCTCAGGGGCCACAACCCAAGCCTTTATCCTCTACTCAGTAATGAGCATTGCCGTAGGCATACTCTTCATGTTTGTAACAAGCCGCCGTTGCATGACCCCCGAACCCTGATATGCCGCAGGACGAACGAAAACAGCTTTGCGAACAATTAACGCGTTATCTGGCAAGTCACCCCGATAACCGCGAAAATGCCCTACGCTTGCTGCAATTCGTACAAGATACGCCCGATTGTTTTTGCCGAGAGCACCAAGCAGGCCACATTACCGGCTCTGCTTGGTTGCTCAACCCCACCGGAGACAAAGCTTTACTCACCCTGCACCGCAAACTGCGCATATGGGTTCAACCCGGCGGGCATGCAGACGGCGACCCGGATGTATTACGAGTCGCATGCCGCGAAGCCATGGAAGAAAGCGGCATTGATAATATCTGCATCTTGAATGCTGAGATATTTGATGTGGACATACACACCATACCGGCCCACCCCGCAAGCGGACAGCCCCAGCATCTACATTACGATGTGCGCTACCTATTGCAGGCGCCACACGAACATTTTGTTATATCTGATGAATCCGAGGCATTAGGGTGGTTCACCAGAGAAGAAATTAAGCATCTTACCCCACCTGCCGACAGCGCAACCCTGCGATTGGCTGCACTCTGGCCAATGAATGAGCATAAATACACCATTCGTGACGCAAAACATGCTTGACGAATGATACAGAATAACGCATCATAAAAGCTGTGAATAGACTTTCCATAACCGGCACTTTTCTGCTGACAGCTCTTTGCTTGCTTTCCACGGCATGTAATAAAGCTGAAAACGAGCAGATGTATACAGAAAAAACCTTGGCAGCCAATGAGCAGCTCAAAGCTGCCATCTCTCAGTTAAAGCAAGGAATCAAACAGGCAGATGCAACAAGCCCTGCTACGCTTACAACGATTGATGAACATAAAGAAGCTGAGTTAAAAGCTATCTACGATGAAGAAACGGCCATTCTTAAAGAAAACAAAACACTTTTTGATGAGCTGGATAAAAGTAAAGCCGAACACGCCGAATTAACGGCGGCCACACAAGAGCTGGAGGCCCGATTCAATAAAGAAAGAGAGGCTGCAATCAAAGCAAAACGTAAATACAATCGCAACCATGAGCATCTCTACAAATAAGCCGAAGGATACAGACACGCCGTTTGTCGATGTTATTTATACACCCTCCAATAGAGCGAACATATCTGCAAACAACGGCAAAGAGCCCGTGTCACAGCCTACAAAAACGGAAAAACCGGTGGCCGCAAACTCAGATACTCAAAATTATCTGATGGATATTTTATTGGTCGTCGTTCTCATTCTTATTATTGCCGGTGGCGGTTACTTTATCAAAACGCAGATGGACCGGTACAGCGTACCCTCTGCATATGAGGAGGCTTGCGCCGAAAACGAACGTCTGCAACAAGAGTTTAATCAACTTATTGCCAACAAGCAAAAAGTAAGCGATGTGCAAAAAGTAAAAGAATTGCAAGCAAGCATTTCTCATAAAGACACGCAGCTGGAAGAAGCAAGAATAAGACTGCAACAAGCAAAAAACACACGGGCCGAGCTTCAAGATGCCATTCAACAAGAAAAACGTGCCATAGACCAAGCTCGTTATAATTTAAGGGAAATGGACCGCGATTTTCGTGCTAAAGCTCTTGCTGAATTGCCCGGTTTGCCGGTTCCCGTTGCCACGAATCGTAAAACAAACTCCATCGTTAAAAATGCCATTATTACCAAACTGGAAGGCACCAAAAACAAGAAAATTCACTTCCGTGCAGACAATGCCGTCGTTGGATGGGACGTTAAGTATCTGTCCAAAAACGAATTACCCGCAATCATGCAATATGCTCTTGGGTTTGCCGACTTTGTTGACATGGGCATTTTGGGCGATGAAGATGGGAAAGCCAAGAAAAAGCGTAAAGTCATCCCCGATTCTACATCGGTTATGACGAACACCGATGCAGAAACCGCCGAAAATGACTACGACCCCGAATCCGGCGCACCTGTCATTATCAACAGCCACACAGAAACTATCTCCTCAGACCCCACGGCAACTCCGGACTACGAATCTACCGGAGAACCGTTTATCGACGAACCCACCGGGGCCCTCCCCCTCTGATAACCAATACATTATCAGAGGGACTCTGCTCATTTGCCACCAACCTCGCCATAACACGATAGCACCCTATATAAGATATGGCAGCAAAAAAGGGTAACGGGTACGGATGGATTCAGCCACTACGATTGGTGGTGCAACTGGCATTTTGCGCAGCGGTAGTATGTGCATCATTCAACACAAAGATTGTCAGCGAATGGCTATTTTACGCCATTTTGCTGCTGGGGGTATTCTTCTGTGGTTGGGTATGCCCGCTGGGTGCTGCGCAAGATTGGGCGACTTGGCTGGGCAGAAAACTACGATTACCGCGACTCCGCATACCTCAACGAGTACAGCAATACCTGCAATTATCCCGATATGTGTTGTATGCCTTGCTAACTCTGGGGATAGTGGTGGCTATCTTTAAGGGCCCCTACCATTACAGCATGCTTTTGCACGGTGTATTTTACACAGGTGGAGCCATATTCATCATTTGCATGATCGTTTTAGGCTTGTTTACAGACCGCCCGTTCTGCAATTATTTGTGCACAGGAGGCGCCCGCATGGGCTTATTCAGCGTACTGCGAATTTTCGGCATCAAGCGTAATACTAATACCTGTGGTGGCTGTGGGCTCTGCACACGCAAATGCCCCATGAATATCGACGTAGCCCATACGGATTTTGTGCGCCATCCCAACTGCATAGGCTGCTTACAATGCGTGAGTACCTGTCCCAAAAAGTGCTTGCGCTACGCCCTCATGCCTTCTCCTCAACACAAAAAATAGCACATTCGCATTTTTTTTCGCTCTTTAGTAGATGAAGGGTATTACCTCTATTGAATACAGCAACGGAGAAGACGAATGACCATGATGAGCGAGGACTTGAAACGCACTTTAACGCGAAGCGCAGCTTCCGTTCTTTTGTTAGAGTCGGAAGTAATCGCCCTACTCTGTTATTCGGGAGAAAGCCCCGGCATCATCCCCTTCCCGGTTCATATACTCGTGCTGATGGGGTGGTTGGTCTTCAGTTTGATATACACCGGATTTCGCAGCGGTGGACGACGCGTGACTGCAGCTTGCTGGATTGGTCTATGTTGGGCATTGCCATTCACCCTTTTGTACTCAGAAACAGCAATCAGGATTGACCCCATACCCGACTGGCGAGAATACACATACGCAAACCTCGTCTTGCCCGCACTGAGCCTATTACCGACACTCTTATTCATCGTCACAGAGAAACCGGCAGAATCAGGCACGAGGGGTCGGATATGGCAGCATCTTCTCGGCGTATTGTTTTTGTTAGGATGCGTGGCCGGCATGTATCATTATCGTTGTCAGATACCCTACATTGCAGAAGAGGAAGTACAACGAGCACTCTCGCTATCTGTGACCGGATTCTCTGCATCTGATACAACATACACGGTTGAGCTGCAAATTGCAAATCACACCGCAGAAACCATTACACTGGGACATCATAAAAAATCAGTAAAGTTCAACCATTCCTTACGCCGTGCACTCATAGACGGACTTTGGCATGGTAAGAATAATCTCATCTGTACGAGAAACGTCAATTTCACTATCCACGAGCTCCCGCCACACGGGGCGATTACCATATCGCACACTTACACAAGACCGACAGAAAAGCACCCTCGCCCCGACTCCGTCTCCTATTGTTTCTCCTTTGTACGTATGAACGGTACGGAATACATCGGGGATTATACCCTGCACGCCTCAATTTACCGGACGGAGTAAGGACTCATCCTACCGCCGATTTTCAAGGCAGAATAATGAGTATGGCGGTATTAGGGCTTGCAATTTATACGTTTTTTTACGATACTGCTCTGCACATGAAGAAACTCAGAAGAAATATCAACCTTAGAAGAAACATCAGCCTTATGCTGGCGGTTCGCTATTTGAACCCGCTGCGAACCATGTTTTCTATTATAACATTGATATGCTTGGGAGGCGTGGCTCTGGGTGTCATGATTTTGATAGTCGTCCTTTCTGTGATGGAGGGCTTGCAGAAAGAAATGGAAGAAAAAGGCTTTGCTCTGCAACCGCACTATACGGCGGTAGTGACGAATGCCATGAACGGAGCACCTCATTACATCAGCCCCGCAGATTGCGACTGGCCCGCCATGGCTGAAGAGTTGAGACAACAACCCAATGTTGCCTGCGTTTACCCCAAATTAGAGGGCATGGCTTTTGCGCAAATCAATGATAATCAGAATGCAACCCTCATGTATTCTGCTGTGGAATCAAACAATACAGACCACCTCAAGCCACTACACGGCATGATTAAAGAGGGTGTTTTCGACCTCGGCATGGAGAATAAATGCGTTATCTCTCTCAACGTTGCTAAAAAATTCCGACTTCGACCGGGCGACAGACTCACCTTAACCCCCGTAAGTGGTAATATCGAAGAGATGGCCAACATTCTGCAAAGAATTGAAGGTGAGATGCTCACGCAACAGCCTCAATTTTTGGCCGCCATGCAGGAGCTTTTCAACGATGCTCAGGTAACCGAAACGGGTATTATTCTCAACCAAGAGAAATATCAACACGCCATGCAGCTTTTGCTGCCCTATGTAGACATACCCGATAATGTGCGAGAGGCCGATCTTTGCCAGCTACTGGGCAAAGACACGCTGACCGCAGAAGAAAAAGCCTCGGTACGCCCCGTGGTGCGGAAACTGCGACAAAGCGAAAAAGCCGCATGCGTCGACCTTTACTACATTCTTAAAGGCGGCGTTGAGCAAAACGAAGACACCCGCCAACAATGGGCAGATGTCCTAAATGTAATAGCAAGCCTGAATCGAGATGAAGAAAACGGTAAAGAAATAGAAAGCCTCAGGGCACTCGTCGTACCGGTTGACCTCGAAATCGTAGGCATCTATCAAACACCGGAGAACATGCCCGGGCCTGATGTGTTCATGCCCCTTCATGTTGCCCAAGAATCTATAGGCTACACGGATAACAACATTATGGGTTTGTGTGTTCGCTTAAAAGACCCGCATACCCCCGGTAATATAGAAGATGTGATAGCTGCCATGATAAGAAAATACACCTTGGCAGCCCAACAGCAGGCACAAGACGCGCCCCCCCCGGTTGAAGAGGTGGACTACAGCGACGTCGAAACAGCACCTGCCGAAGAAGAGCCGGTTGCCGACATCGAAGTACCCGAAGTGGCAGAACCGGTGGAGGCGATTGAACCGCAGCCGATTCAAACCTATAAAGTTTGGAGCATTGTTCCATGGACCGACGCCCTGCAAACGCTCTACAAACTCATTGCTAACGAGCGTGTGATGATGAGCTTTGTACTCTCGAGCATAACCTTGGTAGCCAGTTTTTGCATTATGGCGGTTATGTTTACCATGTCCCTGCAACGCAAGAAAGAAATTGCCGTGCTGCAAGCACTTGGTGCGACACCTCGCAAAATTATCGGCATTTTTGCTTGGCAAGGTGTCATCATCGGTTTTGTCGGTGCAATTCTGGGCGTATTGCTTGCCTTGCTGGTACTGCACAACCGCCTGGAAATACAGGGCGCATTGGCCGGCATCGGTATGGACCCCTTCCCCATGGAGGCCCACGGCATTACGCTGCCTGCCGTCTACAGACCCGAGATTTTCATCAAACAAGCCATCATTGCTTTTGTCATGGTAACGATTGCCTCTATCGTACCGGCATTGTTCGTTTCGCGACAAGACCCGGCCAAAGCTCTGCGTTCTAATTGATAAAATCTTAATATCCCCATGCAAATTTATTGGATAGAAAACAAGCAAAAGCATGGTCCTATCGCCGTGCCGGATGTCATTACACGCATTCAAATGGGTGAGCTCGACCCGGCTACCACTCTCGGGTGGCACACAGGCTGCGAAAAATGGGTTCCCCTGCGAGAGCTACCCGCACTGGCAGATTTCCTCTCAGAAATGAGAGATAAAAGCAAGCAGCAAACGGAAGAAGCAGAAGAGCCGAAAGATGAAATAGACCGTCTTCTTACGCCCTCCGAGCCGGAAAAAGCGTCGACTCAGCAGATGCCGTCTCCCGTAACCGTTCTGCTGCCACCTTCTTTCGGTAATCGCATCATTGCGCGCCTTACAGACTATGCCATTTATGCTGCCATTTTCATGGGTATTTGCTATCTGTTCAAAGTATCCTACAATCAATATCTGCTCTTTTCAACGCCTTCATTTTGGTTTCTTTCCATTCTGATAGAAACCTATTTGTTAAGCAAATACGGGGCAACACCCGGCAAGCGCATGATGGGAATTACCGTTCGCGCCTTGCAGGATGGCAACAAGCCATCCCCCCGCGCTGCGCTCTCTCGCAGTTTCGGAGTTTTCATACTTGGCATGGGCTGTTTTATCCCCATACTGGCTATTATCATGCTGATTATCACCAGCGTTATGATTAACAAGGGGGGCCTTACTTTGTGGGAAAACCGGTCTCGCACCATTGCCTTATCTGTTCCCGGGAAAGCACCCGCCGCATTCCTTTGCATTGTCATCATTTTTATTTCGATGCAAATAGTCGGCTATTGCACACTGCCGTGGATTCCGGATTTGATTAATCAAGTTTCTCAAGTTTCTCCCGAGCTTGCTCAGAAATTAAAAGAATTGTATATGCTCTATTCTGTTCAATAAAAAAATAACATTTGTAAGTCTTTCTATTCTCAATATACATGACAATAGAGGGATTTTTCAGGAAGAAAAGAGAGCTGTTGCGATAGTGACAATTTTGACATAATTAGCAATTTTTAATTGATTTTAGACACAAAAGTGCTATCATGAGCGCATGAGAAAATCGACGTGCGCGATGATATTGTTGGTGGGTGGAGCAAGTCAACTCTTTGCCCAAATGCCCGGAGCCAAACAACATGTTCAAGTTGAAAAAGCAACACTCGGTTACGATCGTATAGTGCGCAAAAGCATAGGCCGAATGGAGGCCATTGATTCAGTAGATGTCAAAGCCCCGGTAGAGGGCGTTATTCAGCCCATGTATTACACGGCAAATGACTTCGTTTGCCCGACATGGCGTTACACAGACAAATTATTCATTGCCCTGTTCGACAGATTTGACCGACTTGCCTATTTTAAGGAAGGCGACACAGTAAAAAAAGGGCAAGTTTTGTTCAAAATCGACCCTGTTCGTTACCAAGCTGTTGTACAACAAAGGGAAGCGCAATTAGAGCAAATTCAAGCTCAAATCATCTACGCCAAAAATCGCTATGCCCGACTGAAACGTCTTGCAGGACAAAATGCCACAGCCAAAGAAGAGGAGGAAAGCGCCTACACCAAGCTTAAAGAGTTAGAAGCAGCCGAAAAAGAAGCCGAAGCCAACCTTGCCAAAGCTCGTAAAGATTTAGCCGACTGTACCGTTAAGGCAGAAATAACCGGCAGAATCGGCCGCATCAACTTATCTTCCGGCAACTACATAACGCGTGGTGAAACGCTTGTCTCGATTAAACAGATGGACCCCATCTACGTGCGTTTCCCCCTCAGTCAGTACGATGTCAACGGCATATTCAGCGGGCCCCAAGGCATATCGGCTGTAGCAGATGTACGCCTAACCTTGGCTAATGGCCGACGCTACGAATACCCGGGAGAAATAGCCATTGTAGACAATATACTGACCGGCGACTCAGACACCTACACCCTGTGGGCAAAGTTCGAGAACCCGGGCCAAGTGCTGACTCCGCGCGGTATCGGCGCATTAAATGTATCTCTTACAGCCACAACACAGGTGTGTATGGTGCCCCTTACCGCAGTGCACTACGATGAAAACGGTGCCTATATTTACACGGTAGACGAAACAGGTAAAGTAGCACGTGCAGAAGCAACAGTTGGCTCCATTCAAGGGCGTTTGCAAGCCGTATACAGCGGTATAACACCGGGGCAAACCGTCATTACCGATGGCGCTCATAAGATTCGCGTAGGAGATACCGTTGTGGCTGTAGAAGCCATTCATGAAGACACGGCAGAGCAAAACAACAAAACGGTAACAGAAGCCACCCCCATTGTTGTTACTACAACTAAGGTAACAACCATGCAAGACCCCACCGTATTCAAGTGCCACGGGGCCCATATAGAAGCCATCAACAAAGTAGACTTCCGCCCCTTGGTGCACGGCATTTTGCTGCAACAACCCGCAAAAAAAGGAGAAGCCGGGCCATCCCAAGAAGGCCAACCGGTAACAGCGGGCTCCGTCCTTTTCCGTATAGACCCGACCCGCTATCAAGCGGAAGTAGACGCCGTAAAAGCACAGGTAGAGCGATTAGAGGCCAGTATAGCAGATGCCAAGGCTAAATATACCCGCCAGCAAGAACTGCTCAAACGCAATGCGACCAGCCCCGACATAGCAGAAAGCTACAAGGCCACATTAGACGAACTGATTGCCAAGAAAAAAGCCGCAGAAGCCATGCTGGTTATCGCAGAAGACGACTTGGAACGTTGCACGATGAAAGCCCCGGTAAACGGGCGTATCGGTCGTGTGTTTTTCTCTGAAGGCAACTATATTTCCGACATAAAGGCGCCCTTGGCAACGCTGGTACAAATCAGCCCGATTTATGTACGTTTCTTTATGAGTGAAAACGAAATACTCTCGGCCTACGGCTCAGCCACAAACCTTAAGGAGCAAGCAGATGTTACACTCGTTACTGCCAAGGGAACCGTACACCCCGAAATCGGCAGCGTACATTTTGCTGATAATATCATCAAAACCGCTACTGACACCCAGAATCTGTGGGCTGTATTTAATAACGAGGGCGGTCAACTGACGCCGGGAGGTATTGTCACCATCAAAATCACCCGCAAAAGTCATATACGTGTACCGGCTGTTGAAAATGCAGCCATCTTGACGGATACCGGTGGCAAGTATGTTTACACCGCCAAGCATGGGCGCGCCGTCATGACGCGCGTTCTTTGTGGTACAACCGACTCGCAAACCGGGCTCACACCGATATTCAGAGGCTTAAAAGAAGGCGATGTTGTCATTACCGGACCTCTGGCAGAAATTGAAGAGGGCTCAAAAATTGAAGTTGAACAGACGGTAAACAAATAACAGAAACAATTTTATTCAAAACACATTATGTTCTCGCAATTTTTCATCAAACGTCCCAAGTTTGCTTTCGTTATCTCCATTTTGATGATGCTGGCAGGCATACTTTGCCTTACCAAGATGCCGGTATCTGAATACCCGGAGGTATCACCGCCTACGATATCGGTACGCATGAACTACGCCGGTGCCAGTGCCGAAGAATTGGCACAAGTGGTAGCAGCCCCGGTAGAAGAGCAACTCATCGGCATGGACGACCTGCTCTACTTCTCGTCCTCTTGCTCAAACGATGGCTCATACTCACTCACCCTCATCTTTGCCACGGGTACCAATGATGACATGGCCATGGTTAACGTTTCTAACGCCATTAAGGCAGTTGAATCAAAATTACCGGATGATATCAAAAAGACCGGCTACCATGTCCGCAAGCGCTCCGGCGATATGCTCTGCTTCCTGGCCTTTACCTGCGATGAGAATGAGATGAATATTCTCGAGCTCACTAACTGGCTGCGCATGAATGTAAAAGACCAGCTGGGGCAGGTCGAAGGCGTATCCGAGGCAGATGTAATGATGAGCCGAAACTACTCCATGCGAGTCTGGTTAAACACCACTCGCATGAGTGCTCTCAACATCACCCCGCAAGATGTCAACGAGGCTATTGCGGCCCAAAATATTCAAGCGGCAGCAGGCTCTGTCGGTTCTCAAGACGAAAACTCATACGCTACGTACAAAGTAACGGCAACAGGTCGTCTTAAAACGGTAGAAGAATTCGGCAACATTATTGTAAAACGCGGAGAAGAAGGCCACGTCACCAAGTTGAGCGATATTGCCACCATCGAGCTGGGTGCAGAAAGCAACTCCGGTTACAGTCGCATGTCGTTCAAAGACAAAGACGGCAAATGGACCACACAAAACTCTGTAGGTATGCGAGTTATGCGCAACAACGATGCCAACGCTATGGCTACCGTTGCCGCGCTGCAAACCAAAATGGCAGAGCTGGAAAAGCTGATGCCTAAAGGTGTAACTTGGACCATGGGTTACGACCCTACCAAGGCTATTGAGGCAACGATGGAGGAAATTATCGAGACCTTGGTCGTAGCCCTGCTGTTGGTAATCTTTATTACATACCTTTTCTTACAGAATTGGAGAGCCACGCTGATACCGGCATTGGCCATTCCCATTTCACTGCTGGGAGCCTTCGTCATTTTGTACGTATTGGGCTACTCCGTCAACGTATTGACGATGTTCGGTCTCATCTTGGTCATCGGCTCACTGGTGGACGATGCCATTGTTGTGGTTGAAAACGTCATGCGCATTATCGAGGAAGAAGGCATCAGCCCGAAAGAGGCCACCATCAAAGGCATGAAACAAATTACCGGTGCCATTATTGCCACTACTTTGGTAACAATTGCCGTATATGTGCCCATTGCCTTCTATGGTGGCATGGTGGGTGTCATTTACACCCAGTTCTCCGTAACCATGTGCGTGGCACTCTGCATCTCTACCTTCAATGCGCTTACGCTTTCACCTGCCCTTTGTGCTCTCATTTTGAAACCCAAAGGCAGCAAGCCGAACAAATTCGCCGAATACGTCTTCAGACCCTTCAACTGGGTTATGGATAAAAGCAAAAACATATACCTTGCCGGCTCGAGCATTTTGGTGCGCCACGCCTGGCTTACGGTTTTGGTTCTGGGTGGTGTTCTTTACGCCAACTACGCTTACTTTGCAGGTGCTCCGGCGTGGTGGAATGAGATTTGGTCTGAACCGCAACAACCAACAGCTCCGCAACAGAAAAAACAACTCAGCAAGTTTGAACCGATTAACCTCCTTGCGCCTGAAATGATGAAGAGTTCTTTCATCCCCACCGAGGATAAAGGCGCCATTTTCTGCATGGTGAACCTTGAGGGCACAGCTACGGCAAAACAAAGAACTGACAAGGTGATTCACCAAATGGAAGAAAGAATCAAGAAAATACCCGGTGTACGCATGATTTCGGCCCAGAGCGGGTTCAGCTTTGCCTCCGGCTCCGGCGAAGGCACCGGCATGGTCATTGTGCAGCTCGACCCGTGGGATGAACGTACGACGGAAGACTTATCGGTATCTGCCATTGCTGCAGCGATTAACAAATCTTGTGCCGACATCCCCGAGGCTTCTATCATGGCAGTTACCCCACCGGCAATTCAGGGCTTGGGACTTTACGGCGGTGTTTCGATGGTGCTTGAAGCCCGTGGCAACGCAACCCCAAAGGATATGGGTGATATGGTAAAAGAAGTATGCAAACGCCTTATGGCCAGGCCCGATCTCATTGCCATGGCTCGCTCCGAGTACAATGCAGAAACACCACAAATTCACCTCGAAATCGACCGCGCTAAAGCGCAGTCACTTAAAATCCCCGTGCGTTCCATTTTCAGCACGCTGCAAAGTGTACTGGCATCATCGTACGTCAACGACTTTACACTCAATGGGTTCAACTTTAAGGTAAAGGTACAGGGCGATGCACGAGACCGTCGCACGGCAGACGATATTCTCAATCAATGGGTCCGAAATGAAAACGGCGTCATGGTACCGCTATCGGCGGTATGCAAGCTCTCCTACCGTATGGGGCCCTCTACATACGGACGTTTCAACCAATACATGTGTGCCGACATCAACGTAACCCCCGCCACCGGCGTGGGATCCGGTCAGGTCATGGACTTCATCGAGCAAACACTCGATGAAATCAACAAGGAAGAACGAGCAAAAGGACTCGACCGCCAGTGGAAAGCCGAGTGGAAAGATCTCTCTTACCAAGAGCGACAGAACGATGGGCAAATCGGTTGGCTTATCGGCTTAGCCATACTCTTCTCCTACTTCTTCCTGGTAGCGCAATACGAGAGCTGGACCACGCCCATACCGGTGATGCTGTCGGTCTCCGTAGCCACCTTGGGTGCCTTCATGGGGGCACAGATCTGCAACCTTACACTTTCCATTTATGTACAACTAGGTATACTGATGCTCATTGGCCTTTCTGCTAAAAATGCCATTCTCATGGTTGAGTTCAGCAAAGAAGACCACGAAATCAAAGGAAACCCGGTTAAGCAGGCAGCCATCAACGGTGCAGGCATGCGATTCCGCGCCGTGTTGATGACGGCCATCTCCTTCCTATTCGGTGTATGGCCCATGGTTGTGGCCTCCGGGTCCGGTGCTGCCAGCCGTCAAGAAATCGGCATCACGACATTCAGCGGCATGTTACTGGCCACGGTGTTCGGTATCTTCTTGGTGCCGGGGCTCTACTCCATCTTCGCCCGCATGCGCGACTGGACTGCAGAGAAAATCGGCATGCGCCGGAAAGCTAAATTAGATTAACAGAACGACACAAACTCCCATTTTTACGGTGTTACCCCATCACGGTAACACCGTTTTTTTTATGAAAATTGATGTCTAGTCACATTTGCATGACTTCGCGCTTGAGATAGCATACAAATAATGCTAAAATAAGCACATGAACGCAGTCCGTGCACTCATGATATCGGCAGCTCTGCTCGGCAGTGCTGTAGTCGCGCAAGACGCTTTCCCTTTCGATACCGGGAACAATACTCAAAGTTTCGGTGGGTTCGGGTTCGGCCCCGAAAATCAGCAGCAAGAGTACTACTCCATTGCCGGTAAGGCCAGCGTCACCTCATTCAAAGCCGGGGAATCCTTCTACATTGCCCTCAATGGTAAGATAGCAGATACCTACCACGCCTACTGGAGGAATCCCGGTACGGCAGGGATTCCCATAGAAGCTACTTTAAAGGCCCCCGAAGGATTCAAAGTAGAGGGTCCGTATTGGGAAGTACCGCATTTAGAGAAGGGCGCCTATGCCAATGCATACAGCTACGAAGCCCCTATAGCCGTATGGAAGATTACCCCCGATGCCAATGCCCCGCAACAAGCGGAGTTCAGCATCGAAAGCACCGCTCAGACGTGTAACAATATGGGGTGCAACGAGCCCGAAACAAAGACTACCACGGTAAATATCAATGCCGGCGACGGAGCAGCGAATCCCGCTTGGGCAGCAGAGGAGACAAAGGTTGAAACACTTGGGGACACCCCTGTAACCGTTACCGCAACCCAGACAAAAGACGCGGTTACGCTCGTCATAAGTGGGGTTGATACCATTAACAGCGCCTATTTCTTTTCTGATAATAACTGCATTACCCCCGCCGCGGAACAGCAGCTTACCAAAACAGATGCAGGCTACACCCTCACTCTGCCCCGTAACGACAACAAGGACACCATGTACCCCGTCTTGGAAGAAGACACTGTGGGCAAAGAATTGGTTGTGCTGAAAGGCTTGCTGAGTTTTGACGGCAAACACACCTCGGTAAATATCGACTTCACCGCCAAACCGACAGCAGCAGTTTCCGCTTCTGCAACTGCCGACACCCCGCAAACGGAGGAAGAGGGTAACTTCTTCTTCATCATCGGCTCGCTCTTCTTAGGCGGTCTTATACTCAACTTTATGCCTTGCGTGTTCCCGGTCATCGGGCTCAAAATTATGAGTTTTGTCGAGATGGGAGGCGGCGATCGTAAAAAAGTATTCCTACACTCTGCCATCTTCTCGTTAGGTATCATCCTCTCCTTCTTGGCCCTTGCTGTACTTTTGCTCTTTGTAACAGATTCTGACAACAGGAGCTGGGCCATGTGGATGCAAAACTCGTGGGTTGTATACGCCATTTTGCTTCTTCTGCTCACATTGGGGTTGAGCATGTTCGGTGTATTTGAAATCGGTGTAAGTGCCACCGGTGCCGGGCAAAAACTGCAAAACAAGCAAGGCTTGCTCGGGTCTTTCTTCCAAGGTATTTTCATCACCATCGTAGCAACTCCGTGCAGTGCTCCGTTCTTGGGCTCAGCAATGCCCATGGCGCTTTCTCTGCCCAATGTAGGCATGGTAACAGCTCTTGGCTTTATGGGGCTGGGTCTTGCTTTCCCCTATATCCTCTTGGGTGCATTCCCGCAACTTATGAAATTCTTACCCCGCCCCGGCGCATGGATGGAGTCTCTCAAGCAAGGGCTCTCTTTCCTGCTTTTCGCAGCAGCCGCGTGGATTCTTGACACCTACTTGGTAATGATAGATGAAGATGCTCGCATGGTAATGCTCATCAGCCTTACCATTTATGCGGCAGCGTTCTGGGTATACGGCCGCTGGTGCCCCATGTATCGCACCGGGCGCACAAGAGTCATCGGCGGGCTGGTAGCCCTTCTCTTACTGGGTCTGGGCGTATGGGGCAGCATGCCCACTGCTGCGGCAAGTGATGATGCCACCTACGCACAACAACAAAACGCCTACACGGTATCACACGGCGAAACACCTATTTGGAACACGTGGAGCCCCGCACTGATGGAGCAGGCGCTCAAGGACGGGCATCCTGTCTACGTTGATTTTACCGCCAAATGGTGTGCCACTTGCCAATCCAATAAAAAAATTGCTTACTCTGCAGAAGTTTGCAAGCAGTTTGAAGCAGCCGGTGTTGTTTTAATGCGAGCAGACAAAACAAAACCGAATGCAGCCATTGATGAAGAAATGAAAAAACTGGGGCGCTCTCAGGTACCCACCAACGCACTGTATATTCCCGGTAAAAATCCGGAAGACGCACCGGCTATTCATATTACCAGAGAGGTATTCGGCTCGGATTATTTGAGCGGATTCCTCGCAGAGCACCTTACAAACTTTGTTCCTACCGCTACGGCAGAAAAAGCACCTGCTCAAGAAGAGGTAACAGAAGTCGAAGATTCTGAAGAGGAAGAAGTCACCGATGAGGAAGAAGTCACCGATGAGGAAGAATCTGACTCAGAAGAAGAAGCTGCAGAAGAAGAAACAGCTGCAGAATAATACTTATAACAAGCTCTTAAAGTCGGCACCCGCTCAAGGTATACTCTTGAGCGGGTGCTTTACCTTACACCTTCAGCAAAGCCTATGCTCTGTTGCGTAGGGCGAGGCTGGCCCCACAAACATGACGACATAGCCCCAAACCGCTAATTGCTCCCGGGCGTTATTTCTATAGTGTATATGTGCCACCCGCTTCTTGCAACATACGGACAATCTCTTGGTGCCCATTTTTGTATGCCCAATACAGGGGTGTACCATCTCGCTCTGCTTTTTCCACGGAGGTTGGATTTCCACTACACCAGGCCTAAGATACAAAGAGAAAAGAGAGAAAGATTACGGTATTTCATGGTAACAACCAAAGGCTACCATCAGTATACTGCTCAAGCGCTATGAGTCAAGTAGAATTACTTTTGCAACAGCATATTCAGGCGTTGCACCCAAGCTTCTATCTCTTGAGCATGAGCATCGGAGTCTTTGCGGAAAAGATAATGCACAAGCGCTTCTATAGCCGGGGGATAATCTTGCCCTGCAGCTAAGCGAAGCAACGCTTCCCCCTGTGGCTCGTTTGCTTCTACACCTTCACCTGCTAACAAGCGAAGAGCCAATATGTATTGAGCCCTCGCATCGCCGGCATCGGCAGATATTTTGTACCAGTGAAGAGCCGTTTCGACATTGGGTTGAATTCCTAAAGTGCTATTGCTATCGTATTGCGTTGCCAGCGTATATGCGGCTTTTGAAACAATAACGGGATGCCCGCACTGAGCAGCCTTGGTAAGCCATTGAATTGCCAAGGGGTCTTTTTTTGCAACATAGTACCGGCTCAATATGTACAAGGCATTAGGGGAACCTGCATGGGCAGCTTCGGTTAGATAGCGGAGAAATTCCGCATTATCCTTAGCATGCACAATGCGGTCCAAGCTCTTTTGAGCCGCCATTTGCTGCATGATGCTGCCTCGCTGAGATTGATCGTAAATTCGCAATATATCTTTGATATGAGGAGGGTCCAGCAAGACAAAAGCTTTCAGCAAATAAGCATCCGGCAGTCGGGCTGCTATTGCCTTATCCAAATATGGAGTTGCAGCTTGTTCTTGACCATCAATTAAAAGTAATTGAGCACAAAGATAATTAGCCACAGCATCGCCTTGGGCCGCAGCTTTCGCAGCCCATTGGAAAGCTAATTTTGCATCGGCTTTTATGGAACCATCTTTAGAACCGCCCATATAGATGCCGGCCATGTCTACACAAGCACGCGTATAACCGGCTTCGGCCGCTTTTTTTAACAGCTCAAGAGCCCCCTTAAAATCCGGTTCCTCGTGCTCGACGTTGGGCTTGAGTAGCAATTGAGCTTGTTGATACATCTGCTCGGGGGTAAGCACCTCTTGAGGTTGAGGATTTTCACCGCAAGAAATCAGCAACCCGGCTACAACAAACGGCAACCAAGAGTAGAAAGGACGTTTCATATACTTTGTTGCCGTTTGAAATAAACTCTGCTACAGTCTGCTCAGCTCCGATAACTATCAACAAGAGCGTGCGTGCGCTCGTGTACTTTTGCCACGCGGGCTTTGAGCTGCGCCTTGTACGCCTCTTTGTCAGGCATGGGGCGACCTGCTACACCCGATATCACGGCAGCCTCGGCAATGGCCGGAGCCAAGTACTCAATCATGCGCGGGTCAAAGGGCTTGGGTATCACATAATCTTGGCCAAACTTCAACGGCACACCACCGTTGGCATCTATCACACATTGAGGCACGTCTTCTCGTGCAAGGTCAGCAAGAGCTCGAGATGCAGCAATCTTCATCGCCTCGTTAATGCATGTAGCCTGCATATCCAAAGCCGCACGGAACATGTAAGGGAAGCAGCTCACATTATTCACCTGGTTGGGCCAATCGCTGCGGCCGGACCCCATAATGCAGTCGGGGCGTGCAGCTTTGGCTTCTTGGTAGGTAATCTCGGGGTCGGGGTTAGCACAGGCAAAGATAATGGGGTTGGGCGCCATGCTCTTGACCATCTCGGGCTTGAGCAAGCCTTTCTTCGACAAGCCCAAGAAGATGTCTGCCCCCTGCAAGGCAACCTCAAGCGTGCAGTCCTCGCTCTGGGCAAACATTGCTTTGGTGGGATGCAAATCTAAGCGACCGGTATGAATAAGCCCCTTAGAATCAAACATGTAAATATTCTCACGGCGTATACCGAGAGCCATATAGAACTTCGCGCAGGCTATGCCGGCAGCACCGGCACCGCATACTACGCACTTCATATCCTGCAGCAAGCGACCGGTGAGGTGAGCTGCATTCAACAAAGCAGCGCCCGAAATAACAGCCGTACCATGCTGATCATCATGGAACACGGGTATGTTCATTTCTTCGCGCAAACGCTGCTCTACAATAAAGCACTCGGGCGCTTTGATGTCCTCAAGATTAATGGCGCCAAAGGTGGGCTCCATCGTCTTGATTACCTCAATAAGGGTCTCGGGCTTTTTGATATCGAGCTCGATATCAAATACATCCACATCTGCATAAATCTTGAAAAGTAATCCCTTACCCTCCATCACGGGCTTAGAGGCATGAGCACCGATATTACCCAAGCCCAACACGGCGGTACCGTTACTGATAACCCCCACTAAATTGCCGCGTCCGGTGTAAAGTGCAGAGGCCGACGAATCTTCGGCAATGCGCAAACAGGGTTCAGCAACACCGGGGGAGTATGCCAGTGTCAGGTCATCAATGGTAAAGCACGACTTGCACGGCAAAACTTCTAATTTGCCGGGACGGGGTTCCTCGTGGTACTGCTGGGCGCGCTGTGCTAAATCGTTACTCATAATATGCTAAATATTTTTGATTATTTTGCTTAATGCGCAGGTATTATACGCTTTTTCGCCCGACTTGCAAGCGCATAATGAATTCGGTGCCTCTAAAATCACGTCAGCCGTGCACAATCTGCACACCTTTCACGCAGCCTTCTCCTAACACAGTATTCAGTTTTTTTATAATCTGTACCTTTCGCTGCATCAACTCATAACGCACGGCAGGATGAGCCGTGCGTATTCGGGCTTTATGGTCGGCTATCGTCAACAATTCTGCTCGATTTGCCAAAAATTCACCGGCGGCTTTGCGCCAAGCATCGGCCAATACTTCGGGAGCAAACTCGGCGGCGCTTACCCCTAATTGTTCCACTAACGAGGCCAGCACAGAATCTACACTGCGCACATTGGCATCTAAAGACATAGCCGGCAAAATCCCGTAAAAGTCGGCCATTACTTGCCCCTGCTCTCTTTCCTTGCGCCCCATGTAGCGCGCCGGGCGCACCGAGCCATCCTCTGCTCGCATTTCGCAATAACGCGGGGGAGCCCCCTTTTCACCGGCCGGTATAGGGGTATCGGGCAGCACAGGCTCAACATGAACCCGCCTGCGTTTTTTGGGGGAAGCGGCTGCCATCAGATAAGAAACCGGCTCCTGCGACTTCACACCGCCGGAACCGGTTTATTGAGGGAGTGATAAATTGTAAGTATATTTTACTCACCGTCATCGCCGATAGCCTGTACGGGACAATCAGCCATTGCAGACTCACAAGCCTCTACGCCCTCGTCAGAGTCGGGCTGGTTGTACACGATGGAGTTGCCATCTTCGTCTTCTTGGAAGTACTCGGGAGCATTAGCAATGCAAAGACCGCAAGCAATGCAGTTGGTGTCTACATAGAACTTGCCGGGAACGTTATTCTCGTTTTTCTCGTCGATTTCTGCCATAATGTGTATGAGGGATGTTCTGTAATCCACCACTATTTTTACCTATTTTTCACAGAATGCAATCTTTTTTTGTTGCAAGTACGCATTTTTCGGTACAAAATAGGCGCATGCAAGAGGAAAAGGCAAAAAAGAAAGAAGGTCTGCTCAAAAAAATTGGCATCTTTAATCTCATCTGCATTACATTGTTTGTGGGTGCTTTATTGTTGAGTGCCGCCTATGTGGCCTACTCGTATCGGCACATCCCCACCCACGAAAACGGCGAGCATCAGGTAGAGCTTCCCTGGGTGGGAGAAAACCTCATCATCCGCTCCGCAGAGTTCGGCTGGGTCAATGTGAAAGGTAACGAGTGGATGGCGATGAAAGGTATTACCCACACGCCCTTCGTTAAGGTTAACATCGACGGAACCACCGGCTCCGGCACGCTCTACATTCAATTCATCAACAGCCAAGGCCACTACGTCGGCCAACCTACCACGATTGTATACCGCGACGGCACTTTCGAAACCATCGATCGTAAGTATTACCATGCCACCGGCACCGAGGCCACGGCATACGCCTTCCCGGTATTCCTTAATACGCACATTGTCAGTGCAAACGACCAATTCATTACCCATTTTAATGACAAACGCAGCCCATTATGGCGAGTGGAAATCAGCTACTTACCCGCTGATTCAGCCGATAATAAACCGCTCTTTTTAGGCTACTCTACCATTCAGAAAAAGCTTTATTCCGTTGACGCCCCATGACAACTTCTCCTCTCCCCTCATCGGCATCATCCTTTTCAACAAAATTATCCAAATGGCATTGGTTGCTCAGCTTGCTGAGTGGCGCCATCATGGCACTGGCCTTTGAGCCATACGATTTCGGTTATATCGTATGGGTTGGGCTTTTGCCGATACTGACAATACTGTGGACCGGCCCTGCCAAATTTTGGCGTGGTTTTTTCATGGCATGGTTGTTCGGCATGGGGTGGTACAGCGTGAGTTTTTGGTGGATTCACAACGTCTCTTACGTATTTAACATACCTCTTTGGCTCTTCTTGCTCATTGCCTTTCTGCCACTTATGGCCGTATACTCAGCCATGGTGGGTTTGTGGGGTGGGTTGCTCGCCACGGTAATACGCCCTCGTTTAGAAAAGGGCCCCGACACCGCCGGGTTGCGGGCAGAGCAACGAAAAGAAGCATGGCGGGCATGGGCCTTCAGAGATACCCTGAGCACCCTGGCTACAGCCACAGGGGTTGCAGCCGCTCTGGTTTGTGTAGAGTGGTTACGCTCCAGCGGAACCCTTGCCTTCAGCTGGAACACTCTGGGCATGGGTATGTACCATGGGCTTTCGCTCGTTCAATGGGCAGAGTTTATCGGCACAACGGCCCTTTCTTTCATCCCGGCATTTGTAACAGTCATCTTATGGGGCGCAGGCAGGCGTGCCTACATGTATTTCAAGGGGGCCAAAAGCCACTGCCGCATATGGGATTTCTACGCCACCATGCTCGTATTATTCATGCTTTTCATCGGTGGCATGTTTATCTCTAAGGCATACTCACCCAATGCCTTATTACGCAAAGACTCCACGCTGGCTCTCCCGGTTCTTGCGGTTCAAATCAATAAAGATCAGCACGAAAAAATACGCGAGCTCCGCACCGGGCAATCCCGGGGTAACGCCGAGCTTGTTCAATTATCCGAAACGGCCTACCAAGAGGTCATGCAGCGGCAAATTCGCAAAATACAGGAAAACGAGCTCGACCTCGCCTTCCCCCTTCATCAGCCCGCATGGCTTATTTGGCCCGAAAGCGCCCTGAGTTTCCCCCTCTTTATTGATGCCCAATCCGGCCGTTATCTCGACCGGCAACACCGTCAAGCCGTACGATTCCTGACAACGGACCTGCCCGCGATGCAACAGCATATCGCCATGCCCGTTGTTCTCATCGCCGGCACAGACGAACACCGCTACACCACCACAGGCGACATGTGGGAGCGCCAAGGCATGTTCAACTCCATGGTTTGTTTTACCGGCACCGATTTCGAGCACCTGCAATCCGCCTCCAAACAACACCTCATGCCCTTTGGTGAATACATACCGCTTGCTGACTCTTGCGAGTGGTTAAGCAATATCTATGCAGAAGTTACCGGCACCCAAGTAGGCGATGGCATACGCCCCGGTTCCGGCAGCGAGCCCCTGATGGCCCCCGTGCCCGGCAAAAACGAAAACGTGGGCATTATCCCTGCTGTGTGTTATGAAGACACCGTCGGCACCAAGCTCACTAAGTTTATACGCAAAGGCCCGCAAGTTATCGTGAATATCTCCAACGATGCCTGGTTCCGTGACTCTGCATGCGGTGCCCAACAAGCGCGAAACGCCGCCTTCCGCTGCATCGAATTGCGTCGCCCCATGGTTCGCTCTGCCAACATGGGCTACTGCTGCGCCATTGCGCCCAACGGTGCCATCATCAATACTCAAGAAAACCCGCACGCCCCTGGCTACAGCTTTGCCGTGCTCCCCGTAGACCGCAACGCCGGCTTCACCGTCTTTGCCCTCTTCGGCGACTGGGCCGTGGCCGTTTGTTTCTTGATTGTTCTCGCTTTCCTCGTTCTCTTCTTCCTGCGCAAAAAACTTAAAGCTTAATACGCGTTGGAACAATTAGGTAAATAGCTATTTGCTGTAGCTTCATCAACGAAGCGGCCTATATCGCACCACACGGCATTACGCCAACGCGTGTAAACAATAATTACGGAGGAATTCAAATCTACCGTAGCTTTGGAATCAATAAAGGGCGATAAGAGCCTGCAGAAATTGGTAGCACAGTTTGGTGTGGCTGCAAATGGAAACAGCAGCCGCATCAAGGAAAAGGCAATGAATGTACCGGAATGGAGGGGTGCTATCAAATGATAGAAGAAGAAGAGCCGCGCATAAGCGTCCGTCGTCAATGACAACTACCAGAACTACGCCACACTCCGTTTTATTACGTTTCGCTAATTAAACTCAACGCCGGCAGTTTAATTTCGAGAGGTTTCGGGGATATCATCCCAGCGGGTGGTGTAGCAGCGAGAGAGGAACTCTTTGTGCCAAGGGGTGGACTGCCCGCGGTTGGCAAATCCGATATTATGGCCGCTTTGCTGCAGTTGGTCGAGCACTTGCATGAGTTTATCGGGGCCGACGACCGGGTGGTCGAAGGTGGGTTGCACATGGCGGGCCTCTTCTAATCCCGCCAGAAGGACCCCCACCTTTTTATACTCGAAACCGGGGCGGTAAATGGATTCGAGCAGAGCTGTGGCATAGTGGGTGAACATGCGAGAGTCATCCGAATAAGAGGGTAACGATATACCTTGATGCGCAGAATAGAGGTTTTCTGATTCGTTGTAGCGAGATGTACGCAGGATAACAAAGAGTTGCGAGGCCATCAGCCCATCTGCTCTCAAAATACGCCCTGCTTTTTCGACAAAGCGGCAGAGAGCTTCGCGCAAGACGGATAACTCTTTAATGCCCTCTTTGAGAGAGCGCGATACCATCACCTGGCCACGCACGGTCTGTTCTTCGGCATCCAAACAAGATATACCGCGCAGCTCGAGCGCGAGACGCTCGCCGTGTACACCAAACTCTTTGCGAAGCCAAGAGAGAGAAGACTCTGCCAAGCCGGCAGCCGTGCGTATACCCAAAGAATGCAGGCGAGGAGCAAGCTTGCGACCTACCCCCCAAATATCTTGCACGGGAGAGCTCTGCAAGATAGGCTCCCATTGTTGCGGGGTGCTCAAATCGCACACGCCTTGCATGTGGGGGGTATGTTTTGCCGTTTCGTTAGCTAACTTGCAGAGGGTTTTGGTAGGGGCTATGCCAACGCTGACGGTAACACCTGTCCACCGGCGTATTTTTTTACGCAACTCTCGGCAATAAGGGTACCAATCCCCTGCATCTACCTTGGCAAAGGCCTCGTCTATGCTGTATTGCTGCGTTTCGGGGAGAGATTCTTCGAGAATACTCATGATGCGGTCCGACAAGTCGCTGTATAGCGAGAAGTTGGCAGAGCAAACCACGGCATCAGCTGCTTGCAAGCGTTCTTTGCATTTGAAATAGGGCTCTCCCATAGCGATGCCGATGGCTTTTGCCTCCGGGCTGCGAGAGATAACACAACCATCGTTATTCGACAAGACTACGAGAGGGCGCCGACGCCAGTCGGGCCTGAAAACCTGCTCGCAAGAAGCAAAGAAGTTGTTGCAGTCGAATAATAAAAACATGATGAGGCGAAGAAAACACGAGCTACGAAAGGCCCCCCTTCGCAGCTCGTAAAAAGGTACGCAGCAAATGTAATTACAAGCCGAGTTTGGCGGTAATAATCTCTGTTACCAGCTTGGGGTTAGGCTTGGGGTTACTGTTCTTCATTACCTGGCCGGTAAGAGCGTTGATAAGCTTCATATTACCCTCTCGAATACGAGCAACCTCGTTGGGGCTGTTGGCTATTACCTGCTCGACAAGTGACTCGAGGGCGCCGGTATCTGCTTTTTTGAAACCCAAGCTTTCAGCGGCGGCTGCGGCAGTCATCTCGGGCGACGCCCACAGCACAGCCAACACTTCTTTGGCTTGGTTGGTGGAGCATATGCCCTCTTCCACCACGTCCACCAAGCCGGCAAGGGTTACTGGGGCAACGGGGCAGTCTTGAATCTCGATTTCTTTTTCGGTGAGCACGGGCGGCAAGGTGTTGATAAGCCAGTTAGCCACCTTGCGTGGAGCCTTAGAAGCAGCTGCGGCTGTTTCAAAGTAAGCACACAGGCGGGCATCTGCCACTAGGGTATTGGCATCTGCCACAGGCAAGCCGTATTGCTC
The DNA here is from genome assembly GCA_015062055.1 of Akkermansiaceae bacterium. Taxonomy (GTDB): domain Bacteria; phylum Verrucomicrobiota; class Verrucomicrobiia; order Verrucomicrobiales; family Akkermansiaceae; genus Akkermansia. Next base: position 12,595 of record SUVK01000018.1, on the reverse strand, counting down.
CATCAAGCGCTTTTGACGAGCATCGGGCAACTCAGGCAGCTCTCTTTGCATTTTCAGCACATAGGGTGCGGTATGCACGGGGATGAGGTCGGGGCATGTGTGATAACGGTAGTCGTGGGCATTCTCCTTGGTACGCATTACGATGCTTTCCCCCAAATCATCATCCCAACGGCGGGTTGACTGCACTTGGGCAATCCCCATGTCGAGCTCTTCTGCTTGGCGTGCAATCTCATAGATAAGTGCACGGCGGGCGGCAGACATGGAGTTGATGTTTTTCATCTCTATTTTAGCGCCGAGCTCTTTCTGGCCTTTGGGGCGCAACGACACGTTCACATCACAACGCATTTGGCCTTTCTCCATATCGGCATCTGATATACCGCCACAAATGAGAATCTGCTGTAAGCTTTTGAGATAGGCATAGGTCTCATCGGGGCTGGTAAGATCGGGTGCCGATACAATCTCCATGAGCGGAGTACCGCCACGGTTGTAGTCTACCAACGAGTACGAGCCGTAGTGAGTAAGCTTGGCGGCATCTTCTTCCAAGTGAATATGATCGAGCTTGACGGTACGCACCACGGCGCCTTCTTCCTTTACCTTGCAATCTTGCGGGAACGCCCAGGAGTACAGCGGTACCTCGCCGCCGATGCAAAGCGGGAGATCCAACTGGCTGGTCTGGTAATTTTTGGGCATATCGGCATAAAAGTAATTTTTGCGGTCCCACTTAGACACCTCGGGGGTAGAACAGCCCAGCATAAGCCCGGTTAATACGGTGCGCTCTATGGCATACTCATTAAGAACCGGCAAAGCCCCCGGCATACCTAAGCAGGTGGGGCACACGTTGGTATTGGGCGCATAACCGAAACCGGCCTTGCAAGAGCAAAACATCTTGGTTGCGGTTTTAATTTGGCAGTGAACTTCCAAACCGATGGTTACAAGATAATCTGATATTGGCATATGACTAATGTACGGTATTTAGTTAGAAGTGGTTGCATTCTCTCTCAAAGCCTCGTCCAAATCCAGATGAAACGACTCGTCAAACACCTCGTCGAAATAATGATAATGGGTGTCGGCTAAAATGCGGAAAACGTTCTCTAAAGCAACGGAAAAACTATCAAAATCTTTCTTATGATAACCGGGAAGCGCAGCTATTCTCACAATCTCTACGCGAATGCCCCATAACAAAGGCTCTAAAGGTGCATAGGCCTTGCGCGCCCTCTTGCCCGCCGATGGAGAAAAATCTCGTTTTTGGGTAGACTCTGCCGGTGCCAACTCATGGAGCCTCGCGGTAATAACTTTCAAGTGCGCTGCAACATTTGCCGCAGATTGAGCATCTTGCACAGACCGCAAAGCAAGCAACACGGCCATATCAGGTTCTTCCAAGTGTTTGAGCCTTACCAGCTCGGCCTTGGTCTCAGACTCTGTTAAATGAGGCGGGGGCTCATCCAACAAGGTGACATAGTCATCCGTAAACAAACCGATATCGATGGCATACCGAAACACGCTGATGAGAGACTCTGACCCATAGCAACGCATTTTACAGAGGCAATCAAACTCTTCTGTCAGCTCCTCAAGAGACGCCACCAACAGCTCATTCATATCGGCAAGCACCTCCTCCTCTTCAAGCTCAAGAGAGTACACCTGCTCAGACAACTCCATGGTTCTGTCTATAAGCAAGCGAAACTGCGCTGCTGCACTATCGGCCGTCTTTTTATCCGACACAGATGACAGTAAAAACCACATATCGTGGCATGTGCAAACCAATTCTCTGCCGTAATCAGGTTGCACCTGCGGTGCACCGGGCTCCTCCGACGTGCGATTCTGCGAGGCGCCTTCGGCCGGCACAACTATGCCGGAGAGGCTCATAAACAAGGCTGATAGCAGTTTGGCTCGCATAACGGGAAGGCTATTATACCTCAATTTTACGATTTTTCAAGGCAGTATTCATCAGTATGCAAAAAAGTTATCAATATATTCTGACGGCAGACACGTTTTCTCCTTGTCAATTCGTAATGGTAGAGATATAGTCTCAGCGCAATTTTTCATTTTAACCATGGATTTCAGAACATATCTTCGCAACCATCCCGACAAAAACGGCTATTTCGGCCGGTTCGGGGGCGCATATTTACCGGCAGAACTTGAACCCGCTTTTAAGGAAATTACCGAAGCCTATAACAGCATCTGCCATTCTGCCCAATTCATCAGCGAGTTGAGACGCATCCGCAAACAGTTTCAAGGGCGACCCACACCGGTTTATCACTGCGAAAGGCTGTCCCGACTCAACGGAGGTGCCCAGATTTACCTGAAACGCGAAGATTTGAACCATACCGGAGCCCACAAACTCAATCACTGCATGGGAGAAGGTCTGCTGGCCAAGTTCATGGGTAAAAAGAAGATTATTGCCGAAACCGGCGCAGGCCAACACGGCGTGGCCCTGGCCACAGCAGCGGCCTACTTCGGGCTCGAGTGCGAAATCCACATGGGCGAGGTTGATATCGCTAAGCAGGCACCCAATGTTACACGCATGAAAATGCTGGGGGCCAATGTAGTATGCGTTAAACACGGGCTCAAAACCCTCAAAGAAGCCGTAGACTCTGCCTTTGAAGCCTATCAGCGTGACTACAAGACAGCCATATACTGTATCGGTTCAGTACTGGGGCCACACCCCTTCCCCATGATGGTGCGAGACTTCCAGATGGTCGTAGGGCATGAAGCACGCGAGCAGTTCATTGAAATGACAGGCATTATGCCCGACATTGTTTGCGCCTGCGTGGGTGGTGGGTCCAATGCCATGGGGATGTTCCCGGCTTTCTTGGATGACCCCGTAGACATATACGGTGTAGAGCCCCTCGGCAAAGGTGCCGCACTCGGCGACCACGCGGCCTCTATGGCTTATGGCGAAGAAGGCATCATGCACGGTTTTAACAGTATTATGCTCAAAGACGAAAAAGGAGAGCCCGCTCCGGTTTATTCTATCGCCAGTGGTCTGGATTACCCCTCCGTTGGCCCCGAACACGCCTACCTGCGCGACATCGGTCGCGTTAAATACGAAAGCGTGTCGGATGAAGAAGCCGTTGACGCCTTCTTCAAACTCTCCCGCTACGAGGGTATCATCCCCGCACTCGAAAGTTCTCACGCCATTGCCTTCGCCATGCGCAAAGCCAAAGAAATGGGCACAGGCGCCATCCTTGCCAACTGCTCCGGCCGTGGCGACAAAGATGTAGACTACATCGCCGAGCATTACGGGTTCGGCGAGCAATACAAATTCTGATTTCTTTCAACAACAATCCAAGCCCGGCCACTCAAGATGAGAGCCGGGCTTATTTTTATGCATTTTTTGCTCGCCTTATTCCTAGTTTTATAGTACAGTTTAAGCATGAAGACACTCTTCCTCACCGCGCTGGCAGCTTGCGCAATTTCAATAGCACAAGCAGATATCAAGGTAGACAAGATATATGCAGACCACATGGTACTGCAACAAGGCAAGCAGATTCCCATTACCGGCACTTATGACGGCAAGGGAAAAATAACCGTCACCTTTAACGGTCAGACCGTAAAAGCACAAACAAAAAACGGCAAGTGGAGAGCCGTACTCGCCCCTATGCAAGTAAATGCCGAAGGGCAAGCGTTGACCATAACCCAAGGGGATGACACCCTGGTACTCAATGACGTGTTAGTAGGCGAGGTTTGGATTGCCTCCGGGCAATCAAACATGTTGTGGAGGCTCAACCAAACAGGCGACAAAAACTCCTTGCAAGAGGCCGAAACACCCCTGTTCCGATTCTACCACTCAGAGCCACAAGTGCATACTGCCCCCCGTGCCTATGATGCTAAGTTGCAGAAAATTTTGAAAGACAAAGCCATGTATGTCGGCTCTTGGAGCTGCAACACACCGCAAAGCCGCCAACGCATGAGCGCCGTGGGTTACTACTTCGGCCGAGAACTGCAAAAACAGTTAGGCAGCACCCCGGTAGCCGTTATTCATGCCTCATTAGGCGGCTCCGAAATGATGGCCTGGATGCCGCCCGCCGTACTCAAGAAAAAGTATAAAGATTGTCTTTCTGCCAAATGGCTGGACAGCCGATACATGTCGGACTGGGTACGTGGACGTGCCCGTCAGAATATCGGTCAAGATCTCAACGCCCCGCACCCCTACAAACCGGCTTACCTATTTGAAACCGGTATCGAACCATGGGTCGATTTCCCTGTGGCCGGTGTCATCTGGTACCAAGGAGAAAGCGATGCCGAAATTCAGAGCGAAAGCCAGAATTTTGAATTACTCTCAGATTTGATTTACGGCTGGCGCCACGAGTTTAACAACGACGACATGCCCTTCCTGATGGTTGAGCTGCCGCGTATTAACGATAAATCTAAACTGCGTGCTTACTGGCCGGAGTTCCGCAGCGTACAAAGATATGCCGCAGCCACCCTGCCCCATGTACAAAGTGTAACCACCATCGACCTCGGCTCCACCAATAGCGATGTTCATCCCCCCCGCAAACTCGAAGTCGGCTCCCGATTAGCCAATGTAGCAGCTGCCACCATATATGGCAAAGAGATTCCGTACTCCGGTCCGGTAGTGGATGCAGTAGAACCGCAAGGTGACAGCCTTGTCATCACCTACAAATTCGCTAAAGGGTTACACACGACAGATGGCAAAGCCCCGCAAGGCTTCGAAGTCTCTGCCGATGGCAAAGAATACCACCCCGCCCAAGCAACCATTCAGGGAGAAACGGTTGTGCTGACCTCTGATAAAGTCAAGTCACCTCGTTACGCCCGCTACGCATGGTACACATTCATGCAACCCAACCTTGTCAACGAGGCTAAGCTTCCTGCATCACCTTATCAACATACCCCTGTGATATCAACATCCGGTAAAAAACGCAATAAATAAAACGAGTTCACTCTCCTCTCGCTTTCATCCCCTGTTGAAACTACCTCAACAGGGGATTTAATTTATGCGCATTTACCCCCCTCCTTCCCCAATTAAAAACCCCGTAAGTCGTTAAACTTACGAGGTTTTCAGCGGACAGGGAGGGATTCGAACCCTCGGTACGCTTTTGACGTACACACGATTTCCAATCCCGTCTTCTTTTTCTATATATCCTTTATTGTCAATACTCCTTTAATTTAGTGACCATTTAGTGACTAAATAACCTTTTTGTGTTTTTCAGTTACATCAACTCCCTAGACATCCATCTTGTCTAGGGAGTTTGCCTCACTATCTAGGGAGTTCCCCCCTACTCAAAGCCTCTTCAACAACGCCTCACGCTTCTTCTCTTTCTCCTTCGCAACCTTTTCTTGCTCACGCTGCACCTTCAGCTCCTCATTTCTCCTCTTTCTCGCAGCAGCATACCCCTTCTCCACCTTCTTCCGGTACGCCTTCATGCGCTTCTCATCATTCCGCTCAGCCTGCACCACCGGCCGAACAGTATTCGCCATAGCATTCAAAGACTGCAACAAGCCAGCCAACTCACTAGCACCCTTAGACGACGAGTTAATACCACCCCATGCCCCCGTCAAGAACGTCAACCGTCTGCCAAGATCAGCACCGGCCCACGCCCAATCAGCCCAAGAATCATCCTTGTCATCCGCAGCCATGGTCACCACCTTCTTACCGGAGCGCCACATACCCTCAAAGTCATAAATCATCTGGCCCAAGGAACCCGTCTTCACGTACCCGCCGGTCAACTTCTGCACAGCCTCACCCAACACCGGCACAGACTGCAACAAGCCCAGCCCGCTGGCACCCGTAGCAAGATTCAACAGCAACCACTCAGCCCACTCATCCTCATCCACCGGGTCCGCATTACGCGCCATATCCAGCAACATCACAATAACCTGCTGCGCAATAGATACCCCCGCAAGGTACTTCCAAGCCTTCAAAAATCCCTTTGCGCCACCACCCGTGCGCCGCTTCATACTCAGAGTCATACCCAGCTTATTCAACGCCTCAGACCCCATATAACACGTAGCCTTCACCAGCGCATTACGGCTCAACGCCGCAAACGCACTCTTCTGCGTCCGGCGCAACGGCTGCGCACCCAACTCCAGCGTATTACGCACCACACGGTCACACTCAGCATGCATCTCCTCCTCAGTCATCGCATCCGCCGCCCCCTCATTACGCTTCTTAAGGTCATGGTAAGTGATATTATACAGCGCCGTCATACTGGCACAGTTAGTCAACACATCCATCTTCTCAATCCACCGCATACCACCACGCGCCCATGCACTCAGCACACTCCAGTTAGCATCGCGCCCCAGCTGCATCATCTCCGTAAAATACCGCTTATCCCTATACCGAGCCTGGAAATAATCCTTCTGCAACATATCACCGTACTTAATAGCACCGCCGCCAAAACGATCCAGCACAATACGAGCCAACACCCTGCTGCAAGAAATCCCCTCCCAAGCCCCTGCATTCATCATCGCACTCAACTGCTTAACCAGCGTTATCAGAGACCCCGCCAACACCGCCATAGCATGCGCACTCTGGAACTGCCCCAGCAGCCCGCTCAACGTCTGCTGCGTGATACTCTCCTGCACACCGGCACCGTCCAACAACTCAATCAGCTCCTTAAACTGCTTAAACTGAGCCACACCAAGATGCGCCTTCATCGCCATAGCAAAATCATTATGGCTCAGCAACCGCCGCCACTTCGCCGTCAGCTCACCCATGCAAATATAGTTATTCTGCTGAGCCAGCGCCGCCATAAACACATTACTAGCCCCCATCAAGTTAAACTTCAGCTTATGCTTCACACGCGTAATCAGCATACCATACCGCGTCCCACCACCACTTGTCGGGTCCAGCGCATTCGCCTGCTCATTCACCCTCGCACTCTGGTCAAAGTGCCCCGGCCAATAATTATTCACCTTCGGGAACGGCACCCCCTCACGCGCCTCATACACCTCAGCCAAACCATTATTCTCCAGCACCTCGCGCATCGCATAACCAAAGCCCAGCACCTCATTACCCACAAACTCAGCCAGCTTAGCCAGCACCTCATCCGTGTACCCATTCTCGTGCGCAGCATCAACATAATCCGCCTGCTCACACAGCAGCAGAATATTCAACGCCTCATCCTTGCTCAGCACCATCGGCTCCTTCGGTGCATCCTTGCGGAACTCACGCACCGTCTGCACATACTTAGCAGAAGATTCCTCATCCTGAATCCGCCGCAACTCCTCCCGAATCAGTGGTATATCCTCCTCATACGGCACATTTTCAGCCAGCACACCCTGCTTATCCGCTGCAGCATCCATCTCCGCACGCTTCGCATCACGCTCAGCCTTACTCAGCTCCAGCCATTCAGCGGCCTCCGCAAGCGTCAACCTCAGCCGGTGCCGCACCAGCTCACCCTCGCGGTAAATATTCGTCTTGTGCTTCTTCTTCAGCGCAGCCATCCAGTTATTGCGCTGCCGCTCCGTCTTCAGCCCCATAGCAGCCTCCATATACTCAGCCAACTGGCCAAAAGCCCGCTTCTCGCGGCTGGCCAATGCCACATGCCCGGCACTCAAAGCATCCAAACTCTCATCCACCAGCGCACGCATCTCCGGCACACCCCCTAGGCCATAGAAAATCTGCCCAATACTCTGCAACCCTGCCCCCAAATCCTTCAGCCGCTGCAACAACTTCGCCTGCTTCTCAGTCTCTTCCTTCACCTTAAACTCATCAGCTCCGCCAAGCCCCTGCGCAGCAACAAGCGCCTGCCGCTTCGCACGGTTACGCTGCAACTTCAGCAAACTACTCCAGGCATTCTTCTCATAAGCAGCAAACTCACCAAGTGCCGCAACACCCTTACGCACACCCTCAAGATTCTTACCACGCAGCCCACCATACGTAGACCACGCAGCCAACTCCTCCGTCAAGGCATCCAGCTTCGCGCCATCATCCATGCGCTCCTCCTCGCTCTTAGCCTCCTCGGCAGCAATCAGCAGCCCCAGCTCCACCAGCTTCTCATCCACTTCCCCCTTACTCTTATTCATCAGCTCAACATAGCTCACAAACTTCCGGTAAGCATCTGCACTCATCCGCCCCTTATCATACTTGCCATTCGGCAACTTACGCGGTGCCAAGCGCTCCATCAACACATCCACAGCCCCAAGCTCCTCATCAATCAGGTACGCCTCCACAGCATCCGCAGCATCATTCAGCATCCGGCTGGCAATCTGCGCCAACTTCTCCGCAGCAAAATCACGCTTCAGCACCTCAATATCAGCCTCAAGCTGCTGCATCTTAGCCTCAGCCTCGGCCAGCAAACGCCTCCGCGTCTCATTCATCGTACGCTTGGACAAACGTCCCAAATACGCAGCACGCTTCACCTCATCATCCACATCCATCTCCTCCGCAGCCTCCATCGCCGCCATCTCTCCCGTCAGCTCTGCCGCATCCAGCGCCTCCTTCTTCGCAAGCTCATACTCCTCATCAGCCTTAGCCTTGGCATCTTGCAACACCTCCAGCAACTCAGTCTCCACAGCAGCACGCTGCTCCTTGCTCAGCCTGCCATAACTGCGCACCTTGCCACTCTCCAACAAGCGTGCATACACCTCCACATACCGCATATGCCCATCCACCCTCGGCCTAAACCTAGGCGGCAACTCCTTATGTATGCTGGCCAGTATACTGCTCACCGTACCCATAGCCTCCGCTGCACGCGCATTCGGCGTATCCTTCCCAAACGTCCGCGTCCAGCGCCCGGCCTCCTTCCTGGCATAATTCAGCAACCTCTGCATCTTATCCTCCCCGGCCATTCTCCCCAGCGGCGCTGCATCTATCATGCCCCTACCAGTCAAAGAGAAACTTAACCCACTCTGCATTTTGTACTTGACTAAATCATCAGGTTTTAATACTCTACGTGCAGAAGCACGCTTCGGATATGGCGCCACGGGCGATTGGAGCCCCTTGCCCCCAGTCCAAAAGCGTGCTTTTGCTTTGTTCCAATACAACCGCTGATGGCCTAACAGTCTATTGATTTGCTCTTTCCCATACAAACTGGCAATTCGGTTTACTTGTTGATTTCTCGTGCCTGATTTTACAGCGTTTAACTGCACAGCCACCAAGATATTCTTACCGGATTCTTTTAGCTCTGTTACTACTTCAATACAGCCTGGAGTATCAGACTCCACAATACATATCGGGTCAGCCATAGCAGCAGGCAGCTGCTTCATTACCTCTAAATCAATATCATGCCGGTGCGTCTGTCCTGCATAATACTCCATCAACTTCTGCCCATTACCCAATATGGTATCCTTATGCAAGCACTTCACCATTATATCCGGAGACATCACAATATCCCAGCCCTTAGCCCCCACCATCTGCATCACCGCAGGTGTCGGGCATACATAGATATCTTGACGATACGCAGGAGTACCAGCCTTCGGAGGCATCACTCTGAATCTCTCCAGAGTATCCTCCCACTCAGCCGTCACACTCGCCATACTAAACGTCACCAACGCCTCGCCCGGGTACTCCAGCGTCTCATTAAACGGTCTGGCCAATCGCTCATCAGCAGACATACGTACACGGCTCTGCACATTCCGCGCTTCAATCTCACCGGCAAGGCGCAGATATAGCTCATGGCTACTCAACGCCCCCCATCTCTGCTGCTTATCCAGCTCCCCCCATTCCGCCAACAATTCATCATATCTGGCACGCAGCCTCTCAAGCAAACCGGGGAACGCAGTCTTTCTATCCTGAGTTTTATCCCATGCCTTCTGAGCCTTAGCATACGCACTTTTCGTCACCCCACTCAACATAGGAATCACAAAGCTGCTATCACGCCCGTCTACACCATTGAATCCCGGCTCCGCAATCGCCCCCTTGTTGTACTTATAAGCAATCTCATTATACTTATCTCGCAAATCCTGCAACCTATCCTTATCCTCCCGCATCGAGATAGCATTCCCTATATTCAGGAACTCCCGCCGCGCCACATCAGTCCCTTCCAACCATGCAATATTCTGCCGAAGTCGACTCGTCTCATTCTGAATCTCGTACCTCCGCCTGTAATTACCTGCAGCGTCACGTGCAGACTGAGGATTGCCACCCTTGGCAAACCCCTCAATCCGCTGAATCACGTGCTGCACCTCATGCAACAACGTACTGCGGAACGCATCAGCATTTTCCAACAGCGGCTTGTTCAACTTAATAACCGAGTATTCTGCACCATAAGCATAATTAGTTACCAAGCCATTATACCTGCCCAGCAATCCAAACTGCACCGGCACCAACTTCAGCATAGGGTAAGCCTCATACAGCTCCGGAAAATCCAGCACATCCTCCAAGCTGTAACTCTTCTCACCGGCAGACAATGCACCCAGCTTCTCATACACCGACTCATCCACCTTACCGACAGCCAACGACCGCACCATTCCCATACGCAACGCCTGCTTATTCGCAGCTTCCAACTGCGTATAGCTAGGCCACGCACCACCGCGCTCAATCAGCGCCTCCATCATATCCTTCACCTCCTCAGTCAGCATGTAATACTCCTCCTCCGCAGCAGCAGCCTCAGCACGCTGCTCCTCCGTAGGCTCCTCATCAGAGTAATACACCGCATCAAACAACGCATCCAACTCCAGCCAACGAGCATACCGCTTCCGCCAAAAATCTGGCACATTCTCCACCTCACGCCGGTACTCATACGCAGCCGCACCCGTCAACGTCTTCAACCTCGCCCCACTCGCATCAATCTCCGCACGCAGCATACCATCATCGCGCCCCTTAAAGGTAACATCTTGGTACCACTCCCACGTCTCAGCCTTCGGGCCAATCACGCTAAAGCTCACCTTGCTATCACCCACCAGCCCGGCAAGAGCCGCCCTGCGGCCCTCCTCCGTACCATCATGGAACCGCGGCTTAATCCCATTCTCACGCAGCCCCGCCATCACAGCCTTATTCTTCTTCAGCTCCTCCGGCATCACCGCATACTCCCACTCGTCCATCTTCACCGCACGCTGCGGCACTGCCTCCATGTAATCCTCCAGCTCCTTGCGCAAACTCTTCAAAGCCTCCACACCATAACCAATCACCTCAGCATCATTCAGCAGCTCTTGCAAATGAGTAGCCCCGCGGAACATCTTGCGCAGCGCAGCACGCAACTTCTCCTCAGTCGGCACACCCTTCACCTTCGCCAAAGTCTCCATCAACTCATCGCGCACCTCAAAGCCATAACCTTTCATCCCGCGGCTCAGAACAGCGGCAGCACCCTCACGCCAATCATCCATCAACGCATTAGTCTCACTCTTCATCTCATTGCTAGCCTGACTATCCGTCAGTAACTCACGCTGCCCCTGAATATCACCCAAAGACTCCATCCGCACCGCATGATGCGCACGCACCAACCCCGAGCCAAACGCCAACCCCTTCTCCTTACCACGAGCCTTCTCACCCAGCATATGCCGCGTCACAGCATCCAGAGTAGCCAGCGTATTCGTCCCCTCAATATAGCGTTCCTTGCTAAACCAAGCATCCAACTTAGCCTGCACCCATGCCTCATACGCACGCTTATGCTTATCTGCATACGCAGCCAGCATCTTCAAATTGCCTTCCGTATCAAGCACACGCTTACCAATCAACTTAACCTCATCCAGCTCACGAGCCAACGCAGAAGGACTATACACATCAAACACACGCATAGCCGTATTCACCCATGCACCCAATCTCTTCTGCGCAGCCTCCGCATTAGGCGCATTCTTGATGACAGCACGCTCCCCATAAAAAGCCTCAGCCTCCTTGCGAGCCAACTCCATCACCTCACGCTCCTTCTCGTGGTACTCATCAGGCGTCAACTTCGTATACTCACGCAACTTCTCAGCAAACTCCTTCGTCAACCAATCATGCACACGCACCGCATCCTTCATCTTAGGCCGAGGCCGATACCCACTCTGCCAGGCAAACAACGCCTGCGCAGCTGGGCGGCGTAGATGGTACTCCATCTCACTCTTATCCACATCCCTGTGCGCACCTCGCAAAGTTATATTCTCCTCCAGCCGGAAATAATCATTATAATCAGAACGCAGCCGATACTTCTCCGATATAGCATGCAAATCCACACACGCCTTACTCCGGTCATCCTTACCCACCGGCTTATGCAGCAAGTGCGGTATATTCCCCGTCCAGGCATCTCGGCTATACACCTCCGTCCCTCTCTTCGGGTCAACCAACTCAGGCCGCCCTACAAGATAAATATGCTTCTCACTCCCCCAGCTATACGGCTTATCCAACCGCGTCACCGCCACACTCGGCAGCGGCATACCACCCAGCTCCAGCGCTCCCAAAAACTTCTCTGCACTCAAGCTATGCACCGCCGCCAAGTTGCGCTCCATGCTGAAGGTAGCCGTAGTATCTACATAATCCTCCCAAGACTCATCCCAGTGTCCGGACTCATTCACCCCGGTAATCTTCACATCATCCCCGGAGAATATCACATAATTGTACGACCCTTTACCCTTACCGCGAGAATTACCATCAAGGTACTTGATACCTTTAATACCGTGAGCAAGCAATAACTCAGAGGCTTGCTTTGCTCCATTTTCCCACCTAGAAAGCTCTCTGTAAAACTCTTCACCACTAGCATAAGCATACATCTCA
>SUVK01000073.1 GCA_015062055.1 Akkermansiaceae bacterium | reverse complement strand
TTCCACAAGGGGGAAGGACTCATTGTCGTCCTTCCCCCTATCCCCCCATCCTGCTAGGGCAGTTTGGGCTCCTATGGAGACTTTTTGGGCGGGCTTTCGGTGTCGCATTTGATTTTACAACTTGCACGTTTGATGTTGGATGTTGAATTTGTGTTGACAAGTGCGGGGGATTGTGTAAAATAAGCGTGACGTCAGAACAGAATGTGCTAGAGTAGAAGCATATTTTGGGAATCCCCCGCCGCTGTATGCCAGTACAGCGGCTTTACTTTGATGTTGAATTTTTAATGTTTGATGTTGAATTTCTGTTGACAAGTGCGGGCAGTGGGTGTAGAATGCGGGTGTAATGGTGGATTTGCGATAGTTTCACACGTAAATTCATTTTCTTCCTAATCAAGCCCGGTAGACAGACCAATCTACCGGGCTTTTTCTTGCTTTGAAAAGGCCTCAAAAAAAAAGGCACCGGTGACCAGCCGGTGCCTGAGCCCTTGGGGCATCAACTGCAAATCATGATTAACAGATAAATCAGTTGCTCAATGAGTTGCATGTAATGGTGGAATTGATGCAGTTTCACATATGTCATCTCCTTCCTACGCCGTATAGGCGGTTCCTTGCGGGAACAAGGAGATATTAACATGTAGCGCGTTGACAGTCAAGGAAAAAGAGATATTTTCTTGCGTTTTTTTTGCCATAAGTTTTTGAGGGTTAGGGTGGGGTGATGCTCCAGTAGTCTGTGGCCATGGCGCGGGTGGTGCCGGCCATGTTGGTGTAGCGGGTGTAGAGTAGGCGGGGGTTGGCGTGGCCCATATTGAGCTGCAAGCGGTTGATGTCTCCGCCGGCTTTGAGGTAGTAGGTGGCGTAGGTGTGGCGCAGGGCGTCGTCTTGCCAGGGGTTGGCGGGGCTGTAGCCGGCGCGGGTGCGTAGGGCGCGTAGGCGCCATTTGAGCTGGGTGGGCGGGGTGATGAGGTCTGTGGGGTGGGCACCGGGTGGGCGGTAGGCGTGCAACCAGGCGGCGAGGGTGGGGTGGAGCTCTATGTGGCGCGCGCCGCCGGTTTTGGAGTTACGGGCGCGGATGGAGATGATGGAGTCTTCAAAATCAATGTCTTGCCAGCGCAGGCGGGTGCACTCTGTGGGGCGTATGCCGGCAAAGGCGCAGAGGGCGATGTAGGGCTGTAGGCCGGTGGTGTCTTGTAGGAGCAGGCGGCGGTCGTAGCCGGTGGGTGCGTGGCGGGCTTCCTCGCGCTCCCGGGCGTTGGGTTGGCGGCAAGCGGCAAAGAGGGTGCGCAGGGCATCGGGTGTGAGGGGGTGAATCTCTGCCTCTGCGGTGTGGCGCGGGTCTATGGCAGGCATGGGGGAGTCGCTGCTGATGAGGCGTTTACGGCGTGCAAAGTTGTAGATGGCGGTGAGGTGTTTGTGGCCGTCATTCCAGGCAGAGGGGGCGTTTGGCCAAGCGGTGTTGAGGGCGTGCTCGATGTCTGCGGGGGTGAGGGTGTCCAGCGCGCGACCGGCAAGGCCGGGGTTACGTGAGAGCAGGGTGGCAAGGCGTGTGGCGCGGTTCTCTTGCGTGATAGGTGCTTGGTGGCTCTTGGCTTTGGCGTGTGCTGATATGGCTTGCTCTACGGTGAGGGAGGGGGGCTCCGGCTTTGGGGTGGCCACCGGTTCCTCCCCCGCTCCCCCTCCGGCGGTAGGGGCACTCATACGCGCGGCGGCGTGTGGCATGAGGGTGAGCAGGGTGCGTACCGCTGCGGTGAGGCTTAGGCCGGTGCCCTCAAGCAAAGTGGCTGCTGCTGAGGCATCTGCGGGGTTGACGCCGGAGCCGATGCGCGCGCCCTCTCCGGCGGTGCGCAGGTGCTGGCGGGTTTGTTCTGCAAAGGTGATGGCGCGGGATTTTGTGGCAAAACGGCGGTATACCCGCTTGCCCGTGGCGCTGTACCGCCGCGGGATGATGACGAGCCACGGGCATGTTGTATGCCCGCCGCCCGGTGCTTTGCTCACGTTAATCATGTGCCCCCTGTTTTAGCACAGGTGCAGCAACCGGTGCAACAACTAAAAAAGCGTCATGATACAAAACGAGGCGTTTTGATACCTAACAAAAGCATGAAAAATAAAAAGCCGTAAGTCATTAAAACTTACGGCCTTTATGGGCTACGCAGTACAAGATTCGAACTTGTGACCCCATCCGTGTGAAGGATGTGCTCTACCACTGAGCTAACTGCGCATTTTGATGAGTGCAACGGCGAGGTTGCGGGGGGATTTTATCTGCAAAAAGGCTGGAGTGCAAGCTTTTTTTGAGAAACAGACGCAATTTTTATGCCGCGAGGGGCAAATCTGTTTGTTATTCAACCGATTTCGGGTGGGGGCAGTCAGCATGTACAAATCATGAACCGTAGAACAAAACAATATATGTTGGCAGCAGCAATGCTGGGGGTAGGCACGGCCGCAGCGGGTGAACCCGAGGTGCAAGAAGGGTATATAGACACCGCCTATGGGCGCAAACCCTATGTGTTGTCCGAGGTCCATGCGGTACCCTTGAGAGCCTCGATGCACCCGCTCGAGCAGCATGCGCGGCGCTATCGTGGTGTGGCAACGCATGAGCAGGTGTTGCAACGCAGTCGCGGAGGCTCGCTTACTTTGGGCGGGTGGGAGTTTTTACCTGCCAAGCCGCAACATTTTATGCCGTATTTAGATGGTCTGTTTGTACCCGGTAACACAGCGATAGAGCCGAGTTGGTGGGTGCAGAACGACATGATATCTCACGGAGCCCAACAGGTTAAGTCGATGCTTTCTCGCTATGGTTTGCAGTACGACTTAACATTGAGTATGGGGTATGCCGGGGTGGTGCCGCCATCTACCGGAGGTCGCAACGATTTTGTGTCTACCAACAACTCCTTGAGTGGTGTGTGGTATTTGCTCAAAAAGCGTGATAATAGTCAAGGGTTGTTCTTGAGCTTTGAGGCAGATTGGGGGCAGGGGGTGCGCTTTAATGAGCGTCGCGCAGGGGTGCAGAACACCATCGGCAGTCTGAGCAACCCGCAAGCGTCCCTGCGCGGGGGTAATGGTGTGTATATACCCCATTTGGCCTTGGGGTATAGCCTGGCCCATGGTAAATGGGTGGGTATGGTGGGTACTATAGATACCTCCTCCTACCTCGATCAAAATACCTATTCGGGGTCGTGGAATGGTAATTTGATGAACTCTGCATTTACATGCAATCCCTGCTTGCCGTTGCCGTGGGCAAATTTCGGTTTCTTGACGGCATGGCAGCCTTGTGAGAGTTTTTATGCACTGTATGCTACCACGGGTACCGGCACCGGAGTGAATCAAAACCCTTTCAGCAACATCAGCAGCGATGCCTGGGTGCATGTGTCGGAGTTCGGATGGATTACAAAAGATTTTCTTGGCATGGGGCCGGGGGTGTACCGGTTTCAGTATACCATTGCCGAGCATAATGGTAATACCGGTAGTGGCGCTGCTATCAATATTCAACAACAACTGGGTAAAAACTCGCCGCTGGGGTGGTTTGCCCGCTGCGGCGTGATGGATACCGATGCTGCCGCCATTAACAATGTGCAAGCAGCGGTGACTACCGGCTTGGTGTTGCAAGCACCGTTTCGAGACAGAGGTTGGGGCAGCATGGCTAACCACGACCAACTGGCCTTGGGCTTTATGTGGGCGCGTGCGGCAGATTCGTTTGCCCCGCGTGTCAATCGCAATGAGTATGGTATAGAGCTCAGCGCGGTGATTCAGGTGACTCCTACCTTCTTTGTGCAACCGGACGTTCAATACATCTTCAATCCGGCAGGGCAGACCGACCGCAGCGGCGAGTTCGTGTTCCAGCTACAGGGGGTATTCAAATTCTGAGCCCTCGCCCCGCCGGGGGTGTCAACCCTGCAACTCGTTGAGCACGATTGCGGGGTTGGCAAAGGGGTAATGCCAAGAGTCAAACCCGGTGCCTATCCCCACCGTTTGCCAATAGGCCCACATGCGAGCCGGGGGGAATATCTCGTCTTTGTCGGCAATGTAGGCTTGGGCCCATTGCAGGTGGGCGGTAGAGTTTTGCTCTGCCAATCCGGCCAAGTACTCCAGCTCCGTTACCTTTTCGGCAGCTGTGCGGTCGGGGTAGGGGCCGGCGGGCATGTAGCGCCCGGCCTCTGCGCCCTCGGTAAAGGGATTGTCGGTGCCGGTTTTGGCCAGAGTGCGCATGCTGCGCAGTACAACACGCAGGCGCATGCCCCACTCGGGGTGAACGGGGTAGGGGGTGCCGTTAAGGGCGATAGCACGGTATATCGGCACTTCTCGGCAGCATTGCTCGGCTACCCATATACCGAACGACCACGCAAAGAGGTAAATGCGGCGGTAGCGTGTAAACGCTGCGGCCGACAGCGGGTGTATGGCCGTGTAGTTGCAACAGACCAGCACATCGTACCCGGGGGTGGCGATGTGCTGTATGGCGTTGGGCGTGGCTGCCCAGCCCAGCATGTAAATGATGAGGTCTTGGTTCCCCTCTTCCTGCGTCAGCCAAATCTGTTGCATGGCTATTACTCTGCGTATTCTGCCCAGCTCGACGAAGTTTCCCACACTCGCACGCGCTCCAACCGCACGCAACTGCGTACAGGGTATGCCGTGCCTATGCCTTGGGCTGCTTTTTCTAAGGCGTTTGCGGCATAGCGGTACACCGTGTGAGCCATAGCTTCGCTGGTGGGGTCTTGCTTATCAAAGGGGATGATGCGCTCGCCGTAGATGCTGCGAAACTCTTCGTAATGCGCGTCTTGCGTATTCATGCAAAGCGCATGGTCAAATTGTTGCAAAAACTCGCCCATCATCTCTTTGATAGACTTGAAGTCCATCACCATGTCGTTTTCATCCAGCGTTTCGGCTGCAAATACCAGCTCCACGCTGCGTGTGTGGCCATGCGGAAACTGGCAGCTCCCGGGATGTTTCGAGAGCAAGTGCCCGCTCTCAAGCTCAATGGTCTTGCAGATTCGGTACACGGCGGTCTCAGCAAACGGGGGTTACGCCTTTCTTGAGGATGATGTTGCCATACTTGGCGGTCTCGCCCGTTACAACGACGGCGTAGGCTTTCTTGGCGCGCTCGTAGAAGGCATAGCGTTCTTCTCGCTCAATCTCGCCCTCGTACCCCAAAGCTTTGCGGTATTTCGCTTCTACTGCCGGGTCGAGCGTGTCGCCCGGTACGGCCTCCATCATGATGACGGGGGTGGCGTATGCATCCAATTCGAACAGAGGTATGAGACCCGCCAACAGCGTGTCTACCCCCATGCCATCGGCTCGGACTACATTGCTGTTGAATGTGTGGCCGGGAAAGTGTGCGTCGGAAAACACAATCTCATCGCCATGGCCCATCTCGGCCAGTATCTTCAAAAGTGTCGGTGATATTACAGGAGAAATGCCTTTTAACATAACACCCTCAATATAGCACGTTCTTTCGGGATTGACAACTTAAAAAATATGATTTTACCTATTTCTGATTGACTCGGTATGCATTTTTGTTATTTGTCCGTATCCCGCCTTTATCGTTTCGTATAGGTGAAATATATCAAAGTGTTAATTTGTTTATATACCTTATAATACCTATATTCCTACGATTATAGTGTATAATATACAAAGTGTTACATAATAAGCAAAATTGCATATTTTGGGCTGACTCGAGAGGCTTTATTTGATAATCTAACATCTGTAAGATTTCTGCATTGTTGCAAGAATTCGTGCGTAGCGTACTTATAAAACATACATGAGCTTATGAAAATTAAACCTATACTGAATATTGCCCTGCTTACGGCAGTAGGTACATCTTCCACCGTGTCTTGTACATGGAGAGACGCCGGCTGCATGTTGGGGGCTGCAGCTGCCGGTACGGCCGCATATGTTATATGCGAAAATTTGTCCTTGAGTAGTTCCGAGACTGCTATTTACGTTGGTATTGCTTCCACTCTGGGGTGCATGCTTGGTTCTGAGCTTGCCGGTATGACCGAAGAATATGTAGCGCTCAAGCGCGAGGAGTACCGCACCGAGGCTGAGTACCTGCAGGCTCAAAATGAGTTGACGGCAGATACTATCGAGAAGTCCAATGCCGAGCTTGCGTGGCTCGATGATCAGGCTGTTAAGATGGAAGAGCAGATTGAAGAATGCAGAAAACTTGATTGCGACCTTTCCGATATCAAGGGCAACTTCTCCGATGTTTCTGCCAAACGCGAGCAACAAATCGCCTTGGTCGAAAATAATCTGAATGCTGCTCGCCGCGATACCAAACAAGCGATGAAATCGGCCTCCACCGCCGAAGAAAAAGAGGCCTTGAAGGCCCAATTGCAAGAGTTGGACAGAAGCATCAGCGAAACGAAGAAAGTTAAGCGCAAAATTATTTCTGCCGGCAATACAGTTAAGTACTTGTAATGAAAACATTTTTGCCTATCGTACTAGTTGTTAGCTCCCTTTCCTCTTGCATTTTTATGCCGGAGTATTGGGCCCTCAAAGAGCAACAGCAAATTCAGCCTCAATTGCAGGCTGAAGCAGAACAAAAAGGTGCTGAAGTTGCTAAGCTTCAAGAGGTGTACAAACAGAAAGAGCAAGAGAAAAAAGCGCTCGAGGCCAGTATAAATAAGAAAAAACGAGAAATCGCGTCGCTTGAACGTCGAATCGCTCAACGTGAACAAGAGCTCAGAGAACAGCAAAGACAGCTGGAATTAGCTCAATCCGGTGCGCCGATTGACGAGGTTGCTGAAAAAGCTGAAATCGAGAAAATGAAAGAAGAGGTCGAAGCTAAACGACGCGAAGTTAAGAAGCATGAACGCGATTTCCTTCTCTTAAAATAACATACTCTTACTATTATGAAACCAAATCTGATAAAAAATACCGGTATCTTGGTGGCTGCAGCTTGTACTACGGCTTACGCCGAGTCAAACGCCACCAATATATTTGATGATTATTTCCCTGCCGACCCGCAGGTTGTAGAAGAACCCGCTGTTGAGGAAGAGCCCGCTGTGGTCGAAGAGCCCGCTGTGGAGGAAGAGCCCGTAGTGGTCAAAGAGCCCGCTGTGGAGGAAGAACCCGTAGTGGTTGAAGAGCCCGCTGTGGAGGAAGAACCCGTAGTGGTCGAAGAGCCCGCTGTTGAGGAAGAGCCCGTAGTGGTCGAAGAACCCGCTGTTGAGGAAGAACCCGTAGTGGTCGAAGAACCCGCTGTTGAGAAAGAACCCGTAGTGGTCGAAGAGCCCGCTGTGGAGGAAGAGCCCGTAGTGGTCGAAGAGCCCGCTGTGGAGGAAGAACCCGTAGTGGTCGAAGAGCCCGCTGTGGAGGAAGAACCCGTA
>SUVK01000072.1 GCA_015062055.1 Akkermansiaceae bacterium | reverse complement strand
CGTCCACAAGGGGGAAGGACTCATTGCCGTCCTTCCCCCTATCCCCCATCCTGCTAGGGCAGTTTGGGCTCCTTTGGAGACTTTTTGGGAGGGCTTTCGGTGTCGCATTTGATTTTACAACTTGCACGCTTCAAAATCGCTAAAAAAATGGATTGACAATCGAACCCTAAAATGTTACTAATAACGCACGCCCTGCGATGGTGGCTTAAATGGGTCGTTCAACTGTCAAAGAATGGGAGCCAGCATAATTGACAATCACAAAAAAATAAGTAATCTAGCCGAAATTTCAACCTTAGCGTAAAAACTAAAACGGTTGATTCGGATTAAAACAGACTCTTACAAAATGTCTATTAAGCATAAAATTCAGCACAAGATTTTTTGCATGCTTCCATACGGTATTCGGCAAAGAATTAAGCAGTTCCTTGCTAACCGAAGGAATAAGAAGGCAAATTCTGTACAAGCAAAATTGGATGAACTCAGAGAGTTAATTATATATAATCACCCCATTACAGAAATCCCTCCATGCACCGGGAAATTAAGACTTTTGCAGCAAGGTAACACTGTGCTGTTAAATTATTTTGCAAAGTGCTGTATAAAAGCTGGATTACGCTATTGGCTGGATTTCGGCACCTTGCTGGGGGCTGTACGGCATGGCGGTTTTATCCCCTGGGATGATGATTTAGACGTCGCCATGCTGAAACCAGAATATGACAAAATGAAAGAACTTTTGCCCACATTGTTTTCGGAAGAAAAAGGATTTACCGTATCAGAACATGCGTTCATACAAATTGGAGTAAAAGGGACACCTCTTAATTTAGATATTTTTCCATATTATTGTCATTCCGAAACATCTACAGATGATAACAGGAGACAATTAAACTTAAGGCTTGAAGCCATTAGGAAACAAATTGTTTATAAATACGGGATTCTTAACAAAACAGAGGAGGAGTTTAAGCAATTGATGAATAGTACTATTTATCAGAATAAAAAGCCTTTAAACGAAGAAGAATCTCCGTTGATATTTTTCACCCCAATACCTAATTTCCGGAAACCCTATCTCTTTCATTATCAAGATATTTTCCCATTGAAAGAAATTAATTTTGAGGGCATCTCATTCTGCGCGCCAGCACATACGAGACAATATTTAGCGTTTATATACGGCGACTACATGACATACCCACCCAAAGTGGGTATGTGGCACCAACATCTTATTAATGTTGTGAAAAGAACCCCCTTTGAGGATAAGGTTAATCAATTTATTGATACCTACGGCTGCTAAGCAAAAAAGCGTGATGCCACCAAGCATCGCGCTTTTTTACTGCTAACAATAAGTTATTTTTTAGGTGCTTTCCAAATGGTATAATATTGGCCATCCCACTGGATGGCGCGTATGGAGGTGGTGCCTTTGGGGATGATAAGGTCGGTGGTGGCGTTATCTTTGTGGTTAAGGCCGCGAATGGCAACACGGCAGAGCCGCTTGCCACGGTAGCACTCGAAAGCGACGGCATTTTCCCATTGATTGGCGGGGATGGTAGCAATACCCGAGGAGACATCGAGCTCATAGTCGTGCGACACTTTGACGGGCAAGCGGTCGCGGAAAATGTGCACATTGTTGGCATTGATATAATAAATGACACTCGAGTCGGGTTTGGGGTATTGGCGCATGTGGGCAATGGCAGCGGCGCACATCTCGTCGGTGATGGTAACGTGGTGGCTTTGGTAGTCTTCTACCATGCGGTTCATAGGAGCCAAGATACCGGTTTTGACGAAGAAGTCGGAGAGGTCGAGCTGCACGGCATCTGCAGCGCGGGTGCAAAAAGCAACACGCAACTGCCCGTGGGGTGCATCTGCAGCATCATTTCGGGCTTGTTCAAAGATATAAGGATAAAAGCCCTCGTTACCGCGAGCCACGGCAAAGTAGAGTTGCAGCTGCCACAATGGAGACACACTCACAAAGTGGTCGCCGGTTCTCTTACCGGGTACGTTGTTGATACCGTAGTCCGGCCCGGTCATGAACTGCCAGAGCTGGCGGCGCACAAGGGCCGCGTTGATGTAACAATCGAAACGCCCGCCACGCATCGGCTTATGATACCCCATCACCGGGGTTACTTCATGCTCCAAGCGGCAGAAGCTCGGGTTAATCTTATAGCAGCACCAGGCGGAGAATATATTGTTGGTCACCTCTTGGGTACCGGCCCACATCATACCGGGGCGGCACTGGTTGATATGCCCGAACTCGTGAGCAATGGCCCACACAGAGCCCTTGAGTCTATCTACATCTGCCACCTCTTTCAAGGCTGTATCTACATATGCCGTGCCGATGCCATCTGCATGCATAAAGCCACGCCACTGAACTCGGCCATGAATATGATTACCGGGGTGGCAGTTGTAGCGCTCCCAACCGAGGATATCTTGTTGCATGCGCAACACATCATCGTAAATGGCAATGAGCTCCGGCCCACGGTCCGGACAATGCTTCTGCAAGCCATCCACGTTGTATGCCAACTGTGTACGCTCGCCGAGGATATCAATGATATTGCCTCTGGCATTGGTCAACATGCGTTTCCAGGTTTCCACATCATCATGATGCGTAAACACACCGTTTACATAACCACCCGTCAACTTTACCTTCAGCGAGGGGGCATTGGCGGGGTCCGCAGACCGATAATTGAAATAGCCCAAGCCCTGAGTGGGGGCAACAAAGGTATTAACACCACTCTTGAGCGGGATTTCAGCATGGCCGCCATCGCGGTCAAAGTTGTGGATGATATAGGTAAGTCCTTCGGGGGCATCGCCCTGCACTTCAACAGTCACCAGCTCTCCTTTTACATAGAAGATACCGGTGGGGTTTTCAAAAGCGGAATAGTTGTTGGTGCGCAAGCGCTCCCTAACCACGGCAATGGGCAAATACGCGCGGAACGTACGATTGCGGTACGCAGCTTCGGCATCCGGCGTCTTATTAATCATCGAGTAATCTGTACCCGCAGGGATTTCAGCCTGCACCAACGGGGTTGCAAACAAACTGAGAGCCAAGGCGGCTAAAGCAAAAATTCTCATGTTCAATATTTCCTTTCTATCATTATTATTTCAACAACTCGTAAGCCTCACCTTTGGCGTACTCTACTGCTTTTTTGCCTTGAGAGTCTACGGCATTGCGGTTTGCGCCGGCATCCAGCAGCATTTTGATGATAAACACGCGGTCATGCTGTGCAGCAAGATGCAACAGCGGGGTGGCGGAAAATTGCTTGGCGTTCAGGTCTGTACCGGCATTGAGGAACAACTGTACATAATCTGCCCGCCCACGCATAATGGCCATACCAATGGGGTAACCGTTGTGGCGACCATCGGGGTTATAGTTAACCGCAGCATAAGCCGGTATCAACACCTCTACGGCAGCACTGTTGCCCACCCAAATGGCATCATGCAGCGGGGTGGCCCCATTGTTACCGGGGTGCATGGGGTCTGCCCCGGCGGCCAGCAGCTCCTTCACTATCTCACCCCCGCAACGGGCAGCGGCAAGGTGCAGCAAACTTTTGCTGCCTTCCGGCGCGATATTGGTAGCCGCCCCGGCAGCCAGCAGAAGCTTGACCATCTCCACATTGTTGGCCTGCACGGCAACGCCAAGCAGATTGCAGGTTTTATCTTCGCTGAGGGCATTCACATTCACCCCCGCAGCCAAGGCGGCTTTCACAGCATCCGGATTACCGGCCTTCACCGCGCGGCACAATTCAATCTCTTTCTCGCGCTTCACACCGGCAGCTTTCAACACGCGCAGCACTTCTGTATTTTTTGCAAGGTCGATGGGCAATCTGCCTGCAGCGTCTCTCGCAGAAGCATCTGCCCCCGCAGCCAGCAAAATCTGTACAATCTCAGCATCTCCGCGCGCCGCGGCCAAATGCAAAGGGGTACGCCCCAGTTCATCCACATCGTTCACCTGCGTGGGCTCGGCAGCCACGGCTTTCTTCATCTGCTCGGCAGAACCATACTCAGCGGCCTCCAACGGGCTATACACGGCATTGCTGCGGCTCAACCACTTCTGCAAATCATCGTTCTTCACATCGGCATATGCCGGCACCACCCCCACTGCCCCCATGGCAAGCATCAGGCATATCACTCTTGTCTTCATAAGCTCTTTTCTAATACGTTAATAATTTATCTTGTCTCGTGTGTATCTTAACATAAGTTGCCACGGTAATCAAGAAAAACAGATGGCCTGCCGTAACTTCTCTCGGCCGATGGTATTTGTCCTACCTGAGCGGTGACAGTAAACTTGAATTACGCGTGGGAACAATTAGCAGCTTTGGTCTATTTTTGCAGATAAATTGGTATTTGTGGGCCACTCACGCCCTCCGCTATAGGTTCTGTCGGCCTCCTTGCTGCGCTGCGTCGGGCTCCGATTCGTTTATTCGTCGAACACCCACGGTGCAGCCGCGCCGGCGGAGGAACCGAGGGAGAAGGTGATAAACATATTGGAACCCCGCCGAATGGCGGGGTGGCATAATGCCGAGTGGATGAATACAGACCGCCCCTACGCTGGTATCCCCACAAATTGCCATTTTACTAATTATTCCCAGGCGTTCGAATTGTCAATTCCGGTAATTTTTAATCGTTGCAAAGAAGCAACATCGTTACTATTAGAAAAAAATTATCATTTTGCAATTATTACACTTGACGCAAATATCGGCATCTGCTATTCTCAACGGCATCATGAAGCGCACCTTCTTTTACCTCGCGTTGTTGTCCGGCATTTTTGCCGGGGTAATGGCACCTGCCGCCTTTGCAGATGAAGATGCCACCCCCAAGACAGAAAAGAAAGTCAAAAAGAGCAAAAAGGACAAGGCCGACAGCAACAAGCCCGCCGTCAGAGCAGCCATCGAAGAGATAGAGTTCCTGACGGATGCAAAGCCCTCGAAAAAGGCTAAATACTACATTTACCTGCACTCTGCCTCATGGTGTGGTCCCTGCAAGGCTCTTATGCCCGAGATTGTCAAAGAGTACAAGAAGATGAAGAAAAAGAAGGTAGAAATTATCCTCATCGGGCACGATAAAACCCCGGAGGCCGCCGTGGCGTATCTGGAGCACTACGGGGCCGGGTTCCCCGGCGTGCTTTCCTCATCCCCCGATGCTAAAAAATTGCCGGGCATTACCTCCCCCAACGGTATTCCTGCAGCTACCATCGTAGATGCAAACGGCAAAGTGCTCTACAGCGGGCACGGCAAAGGAGCCCTCGATTGGAAAAACATTTGTAAACCCGCCAAAAAGAAAAAGTAACCTTTTCAACCATAAGAAAAAGTACGACTCCCGCATGCCGACTATGGCGCGCGGGAGCTTTTTTTCAGCAATAAAATGACACAAACCCCGCATTTTATTCTTTTCATGCCACAAGATTGGGTGTATTCTAAAGAGCGATGAAACGCATGAAATATTACATCGCTGCCATGGCCGCACTTTTCTCTGTGGCCCACCTCCATGCTGCTGAAGAAACTTCTGCCACCCCGGTGCCCGCCGTTACCAAAGCAGTCAGCGAGACTACTTTCCTCACCGGTGCCCCCATTACAGACGCCCAGTACTATGTTTATATTTTCTCAGCCTCTTGGTGTGGCCCCTGCCGCGCCCTTATGCCTCAGGTTGTTGAGCTGTATCCTGAGATGAAGGCCAACAAGGTCGAGATTATCCTCATCAGCTGCGACCGCAGCGAAAGAATGGCCAAGAAGTACATCGAGCATTACGAAGCCGGCTTCCCCGGCCTTTACGTTAAAGCACCCGGCGTCCTCGCCCTCCCCGGCGTCTCCATGCCCAAAGGCATTCCCCACGCCATTATTGTAGATGCCAATGGTAAGGTGCTGGCCCAAGGCCATGGCTCTATCGTCCGGAATTGGAAAATGATTTGCTTCCCTCAGCAGGCGACTCAAGCCAACTGATTCGCCTCTTCTCCATTTTAACTCATACCCGGCGGGCTCTTCAGCCCGCCGTTTTTTTTGGGGGGCTGAGGAGCCCCCATAAAAAACAGAATGCACAACATAGTGTGCAAATATCAAATTAACTTGATTCTAACTAGATGCTACCATATAATGTAAAGGTGCATCTTGATACTAACATATTAATAATTATCGGCAAGGCTATTAAAGAAAAACGTATAACCAACGGCTATACACAAACTAGGCTTGCAGAAATTGCACACGTCCATCGCAACTTTATTTCTTGCGTAGAAAAGGGTACACGTAGTGCCACAATAACTACTCTCAACCAACTTTTGGAGGGCTTAGGAACCAATATTTTTGCTTTTATGAGTGAATTAGCCTCTCAGATAAAAAGCAAATAAATCAAATTTCCCACTATGCAATCATTTTCGAAACTTTTGGACGAAATAGCTGAGTACATTAAGGTTGATAGCAATCTGTCTGAAGACATGAAAGTGGAATCGGCAGCCATAGCTTCTCATTTTCTTCAAAACACAAGGGGAGATATACCACTACTCAATAATAACACACGAAGAAAATTACACCAATTATTAACATCAAAGGAGAATAGAGAAGACGGTATATACGCCTGCGAAGGATGCGAGGAGTTACCCAATATTGAAATCGCAGATCTATTCAATGAGCTCCCATATCCGCCACCCAAAAAATGGGATTTTACATTTATTGATTTATTTGCAGGTATCGGAGGATTCCGCCAAGCATTTCAAGCTGCCGGAGGAAAGTGTGTCTTCAGTTCAGAATGGAATAAATACGCACAAAAAACGTACGCTGCAAATTATGGTGAAATTCCATATGGTGATATCAGAGCTATACCTAAAGAGCAAATACCAACCCATGATGTCCTTTGTGCAGGATTTCCCTGCCAACCTTTTTCTTTGGCCGGAGTATCAAAAAAGAACTCACTTGGTCGGAAACATGGTTTTGAGGATGAAACTCAGGGAACCCTATTCTTCGAAATTAAAGAAATTCTGCGCTTAAAAAGGCCTAAAGCCTTTATGCTGGAAAATGTTAAAAATTTATTATCTCATGATAAAGGTAGAACATTTGAGGTAATACGAAAATCTCTTGTAGATGAATTAGGATACGTAATTGGGTACAAAGTGGTTAATGGGGCAGCTTGGGTTCCTCAGCACCGCGAACGCATATATATACTTGGTTTTGATCCCCAACAAATAAATATATCTCCCAACGATATAATTGTACCAGATAGACCTGAACTGGATTACAAATATCCAAAACTCTCAAGTATCATAAAGCCGGCACTGCGTCAAAAAAGTCGCGGAATGACGGACTGAGGCGCGCCAACCATCAAGAGTTGTGGTAATATGTGGTTGGAATGAACATTATACCAGCTCTTGAAATGAAAGGCTGGCGCACCTCTGC